>JAATFR010000043.1 GCA_015655095.1 Hyphomicrobiales bacterium
GCGCAGCATGGGCAATTCGCTCATCGTCGCGGTAAGCACCACGGCGCTGGCGCTGCTGGTGGGCACCACGACCTCCTTCCTGTTCGAGAGATACGAATTCCCCTTCAAGAAGCTCTGCCACCTGCTGATGCTGGCACCCCTCGTCATTCCCGGCGTCATCCTGGGCATCTCGATCCTGGCCTTTTCGAGCGGCATCGCCAACCGCGCGGACGACGCTTTCGGCATCGAGATCGAATGGCTGCGGCCGGGCCTGTTCCTTGTGGTGCTCGGACAGTTCTCCTTCATCGCCACGGTCGCCACGCTGGTGATCTCGGCGCGCCTGCGCAAGTTCGACCGTTCGCTGGAAGAGGCGGCCTATGATCTTGGCGCTACCCCTTCCGAGGTGCTCAGGACCGTCACCTTGCCCTACCTCAAGCCGGCCCTGATAGGCTCGGGCATCATCTCCTTCCTGATGTCGTTCGAGAACTTCAACACCACGCTGATGCTGGTGGGGTCCGATCCGCCTTTGACCATCACCATGTTCGATCGCATGAGGGAGGGCTCGACCCCGCTGCTCAATGCCGTCTCGATGTTCCTGATGCTCGCTTCAGGCACGCTCGGCCTGATCAGCATCCTGGCGCAGCGCGACCGCAACGCGGAGCGGTAGAGATCGTGTCATCGAAAGGGCAAGACGGCGCCGTCGTCGCCTGGCCGGACGACAGGTCCGATCATCGACCGAAGGGGGCCTGGAACCCATGAACACAAGCCTGCAAGACCGGTGTTCGCGGGTGCCGGCCTTCCGCTTCGCTCCGGGCGCGCTCGCACTCGGTTGCGAGTGTGAGCCGGGAATGAGGTGCCGGTGCAGACCAATCGCAGAACGTAAGAGTGAGATCCGCCGACAGCCATGAACGAATATGATTTCATCGTCGTCGGCGCGGGATCGTCGGGCTGCGTGGTGGCTGCGCGCCTCAGCGAGAACGGGCGCTACAAGGTGCTGCTGCTCGAAGCGGGGCCGTCGGACCGGCGCTTCTGGATCCAGACGCCGATCGGCTATGGCAAGACCTTCTACGATCCCGACGTCAACTGGATGTACAAGACCGAGGTCGAGTCCGAACTTGACGGCCGTGTCGTCTACCAGCCGCGCGGTAAGGTGCTGGGTGGATCCAGCTCGATCAACGCCATGGTCTATTCGCGCGGAAGTGCCGGCGATTTCGATGGCTGGGAAGCCCTGGGCAACCCCGGCTGGGGCTGGCGCGATGTGCTGCCGCTCTATCGGCGCCTGGAAGACCACGCCCTCGGGGCAGGTCCATGGCACGGCGCGGGCGGGCCCCTCCATGTCAGCACCATCGACACCACCGCCCATCCCCTCACGGCGATCTTCATCAAGGCTGCCCAGGAGACGGGCCTGCCCTTTACCGGCGACCTCAATGGCGAGAGCATCGAGGGCATCGGCTACTACCAGATCAACACCACCAGCACCGGCTATCGGGCCTCCACGGCGCGCGCCTATCTATGGCCGGCGCGCGGACGGGAAAACCTGCGCATCGAGACCGGTGCACTGGTGTCGAAGCTGCTGTTCGAGGGCCGCCGCGCCGTCGGCGTCACCTATGAGCACAAGGGCCGAACCATCGAGGCGCGCGCCGGGCGCGAGGTGATCGTCAGCGGCGGCGCGATCAACACGCCGCAATTGCTGCAGCTTTCGGGCGTTGGGCCGGCGGAGCTGCTGCGCGGTGCCGGTGTCGAGCCGTTTCACGATCTGCCAGGGGTGGGCGCCAATCTGCAGGACCACCTATGCTACGACCATGTCTATCGCTCGCGCCTGCCCACGCTCAACCAGGTGCTCGGCCCGATGATGGCCCGGCTGCGGGCCGGCCTGCAATATGTGGTCCGCAGCACCGGGCCGCTGGCGCTGAGCGTCAACCAGGGCGGAGGCTTCCTGCGCACCCGGCCCGACCTCTCGGCCCCCGACATGCAGCTCTATTTCTCGCCGCTGAGCTATGAGCGCGCCGTGCCGGGCGTGCGCGCCCTGACGAAGCCCGATCTGTTTCCCGGCTTCTCCACCAGTGTCTCGCCCTGCCACCCCACCAGCCGGGGGCATGTCGCCATTCGCTCCGGCTATCCCAATGACGCGCCTCTCATCCAGCCCAACTATCTCTCCACGCAGCATGATGTCGACGATCTCCTGGCAGGCGCCAGGATCCTGCGGGACCTTGCCAGGGCGCCGTCTTTCCGCACCCTGATTGTCGAGGAGAAAAAGCCCGGTGTTACTGCCCAGAGCGATGCCGAACTGATAGCCGATATCAGGGCACGCGCC
>JAATFR010000189.1 GCA_015655095.1 Hyphomicrobiales bacterium
CGGGCGGCGACGGAGCGGGCCCATGAATCGCAGGCCTGAGTGATTTTCTCGCCGATCTTCCACAACGAGTGTTTGGCGGCTTTCCATGGGGCCGCATGACACTTTCTGTCGCGTTACCAAATGAGTATAACACTTATCTGACCTGAGCCATTTTCTTGAAACAGCTATGAAGACGCTTCCTGGCAGGCGACGGATCAGCAACAGCCGGATTTCCAATGCCGCGTTCCACTGTATTTACGTTCTTAAAAAATTTTAGGCTTTTTATCGTCAAATTTGGCTTGCTTGCTGTGTCTTCAAGCGTGTCGGCGGCAGATCTTCCAGCCCCATCACGGAGCCTGCTGATTGCGCCCAATATCAATGGCGCGGACTTCTGCCCGGAGGCGGCCACGGATATTACGATTACAGCGCCCGGACAGGCAGAGGAATATTGCAGGCGCATCGGCTCGAACGCGGCACCTGCCATCAAGGCGGCGCTGGATGCTCTCGGCCCGGTTAAAAGCCCGTCGGGAGATTATGAGCTGGGTTACACCTTGTCTCTTCCATTGCTCAGCTTTTATACAAAAAGTCCTGACGGCTGGCATCTTGATAAAAAGGCGCTGGCCACTGTCCTCAGTACTATTGCTGATGTTGATCGGCCCGTGGTCGTATATCTCTCAGAAAACCATTTCGGCGAAGCCGCCGTCGAGTTGAAGAAGCAACTGGCGCAAGACACGCGTAATCTGATGTGGACGAGCAAGGGCCCACTTATTCCGGACAATTATTTCATGGTGCCGGTCTATGCCTGGACACTCACAGATCAGGGGGCACCTATCAATGTCATGCGGCGCGAGGCTTTCAAAGCCGCACTGGCGGGCATTTGCGCCCTGCCCGAGGCGGCGCGAAAGAAGGTGGCCGCGGTTTCAGTGCTGGGCGAAGTGCATCAGCTTTATCCCAATTTTCTAAGCGGCATGGGATTCAGTAGCGGATTCGAGATCACGGATTATTCGCCCAATTCCGTTGAGGGTTTCCGGAAATGGCTTCACGCAAAATATACCGACATTGACGTGCTTAACCAGGAGATTGCGGGCCATTTCGATTCCTTCGAGACGATTCAGCCGCCGGCTAGAACAGCTTTTGGGACAAACGCGACAGGACCATTCGGCCATTTGGACAGTTTCGCTGCAGGCACGTTGCCGGTCTATGGCTGGGCCTACGATACAAGAGGTGATGCGCTTGTCATCAAGGCCTATATTGATGATGCCCTGGTGGGGGAGAGCCCGGCGGACTTCAACCGGACCGATGTACCGGAGGTGGACCCGACGGTGAAGACGCCCAATGTGGGATGGCGGATCAATATCGACTACCGTGGTCTTACGCCAGGCTGGCATATCCTTGATCTCTCGGCCGAAACTGCAGATGGCCGAAGCTGGACGTTTGGGCGGCGGCAGTTTCGTATTGCCGATCCGGCTAACCCCGATGCCACCCCTCCCAAGTTTGATGATGCCACGCACGACAATCTTGGTCAGCAGTCCATCATCCGGGCCTACATCGACGGCCCTGTGCCAGATAGCAGCCTTCTCTATAATCCGCTGGCAAAACTCTGGCTTGAATATCGCAACAAGGTGGTGCGCGATTATTATGAGGTGTTTGCCCTGCTGGCGCGCCAGTCGTGCATCCCCCATGACCATATTTTTTCCCATCAGATTACGCCCCAGCTCAATCCTGTCTGGAACAGCGACCTCATGGCCGTCGATGCGTCCCAGCAGCCAGACCCCTATTATTTGCCGGGGACGACACTTTATGGGGGGCGGCATTCGGCGACACATTTTTCCGCTGGAAAAAGACTCTGGGCTGGGGGGCCTACAGCGTCCCCGAACTTCATCCAAACTTCAAATTGAGCGAGGCGCAGATGGAGGAGATGATCGGGAGGCACCGGAAAAATGGGGCTGTATTCGTCGCGCCTTATTTTCTCTCTATCATCCCCAAGCGGATCAATGTGCCGCCGAGTGACCTTTACGATTATCGTATCATGCCGGACAATCCCCGATATGGCTCCGACATTTTTTACAAGGCGATTTCAGATCTGATGCGGACGCATTAAAGCGTGATCCATTAACTTTGAAACATAATCGCTGTCCCTTGCGCTGGATTCCCGGTCTATGCTTCACAAGGGTTCAGCTTGTCGGAGATGCCAACTTAATCAATAGGATTCAACGGTCTTTATCCCCGGACCTTCTTGATGATGCCGCTGTAGTTGAGCAGGACACGCGCACCGGTCACGACCTGACCGCGAACGAAGACCATGCTGCCGGTCTCGCGCACGACTTCCCCTTTGGCCTCGATGAAATCGCCGGCACCCGCCGTGTTGATGAATTCGGAGTTGAACGAGATGGTGACGCCGAAACCGTTGATCTGGTCTCTGGCGATCATGAACAGTGAATAATCGGCAAAGCTCATCAGCATGCCGCCATGCAGCGATCCGTGAGCATTGCAATGATGAGGCGCGGCTTCAAACGCCGCTTCATAGCCACCTGCCGGTGATTTCCGGAAAAAGAAAGGGCCTGCGTGATCCTCGAACGGGTCCGTTCCACCATCCCAGCTCTGGTAACCTTCAAGCCGACCACCGGGTGCTGCGCCACTCATGTCATTCACCTGTCTGATTGGAGACGGGCGAGGTCATAACAGCATACCAAGGCAGGCGAAACCCGCGATCGATCCGGCTCACGAAATCAGGGAAAATAGAGGCTGAGATAGGCGAGATGCATTTTGACAATTTCTGCGGTGATGTCGGGATGCCGATATGCCAGGGTGCGCCCGGTATTGTCGGACTCGAAAATGCTTTCCCCTGAAGTGACGAGCATACGCGCCAGCAGGTTTGGCAGTGTCATGTCATTTATCGAAAGGCGGCGGCGCAGCCCCTCCGAAATGAACCGGGCAATGCCGGCGCCGACCCGCTTGTCAAAATTTACAAAGTTGGGGTCGGCTTCAATGGCCCTGCGGATGGCGCTGGAGCCCTTGCGGCCGAAGCCCGTTGCGATCAGCCTGTAGAGGTAATCTGTATAGACCTCGCGCCAGTCCGAGGCCCATGCAAACTCATCCGGGAAACTGGCAAATATCTGCTGGTATTCGTGAACCATCTGGTCCGCGAGCGCCATCACCACAGCCTGTTTGTTTGGAAAATACTGGTAGAGCGAGGCTATATTCACTTCAGCACGATCAGCAATGTGATTGGTCGTCAGCCCCTCAATGCCGCGTTCTTCGAGCAGTTCGGCTGTCGCATCAAGAATCCGGCTTACTCTTTGGCGAGCACGCTCCTGTACAGGCCGCTTACGGGGCTGTACCTCCAAGGCGATCGATGCCTCCATATTCCCACCCGCTCCCCGCAAGAAATAAATATTCTACCATGTGAGAATGGTGCGAGTTTGATATTGTGGCAATACAATTTAGATTTATGTTATAAAATATTTAATAGATTTTTTTGTTTTTTCTGGCGAAGCCGGAAAATCGCTCAAAGGGAGCGGATCCGCTTCCGGGTCTGGAATTCTCACTGGTCGGAGCTCCGGAAAATCCGGGTTTGTGCCGGGTTTGTGAATGATTTCAGCAATTAAACCGACGGCGCAAACCGTCCCATCATCCCCGCATTGAAAAGCTGCTAGCGGCGAAGAAGGTTTGTTTCCTGACCGGCCATCAGCCTCTGCGGCAAAGTGCCCTCGGGGCATGGCCGGCATCCCCACCCGGCGTGACCGCAAGGCATTGCGTAGCCTTGGTACGTGATCTGTCAGTCGGCCTGTCAGGCTCCGGTTTACAAGACTTCGATCGCCAGTCGGGGCAAGGAAATCCCTTCAGGATCGAACCAGCTGATGTGTTCCTGAACAATATCGATCCGCGCCTCATAGCGACCAAGTGCAGGCGGGCGCAGAATTTCAAGCTCGAGCTGAACGCTATCGCCCGGCAGCAGCATAGCCACCTGGCACTGCCGGGGCTCCAGAAAATAAACGCGCGGCAAATCCCAGGAAACGGTCTTCCCGCTTTCTGTGAAAAGATGATAGGAGAGCCCGAAATTATTATCCTGTCTTGCATAGGGGCTTTTGGGTCCCGTGAACACATGCCAAGGCCAGCTTGAAGCATTGGTAACGCGCACATTGATCCTCAGACTGGCTATGGCCGGCGATGAGAAGCATAGAGACGGGTTTTTTATTTCGACTTTCGCGGCATATTGGCGTGGGCGGGCTTGTACCGGGATGCGCAAAACACCGGGCATCAGTTCAAACTTCACTTCGTCAGCGCGTGAGGCGAGATTGTTGGCCTTTTGCAGTTCTGCCGGGTCGGCGATGTCGAAGACTTCGCCCAAAAAGGCCTGAGCATCGCGATGCAGAGAGACCTGAGAGACTGAGCCATCTTCATGCACATCGTAGCGCAAGTAGCGGGTGACATCACGAGATTGCGCTATGTCCGTCCGCCAGTCCGTGCCTAGAATCTTCCCGGCCAAACGTCGAAAAAACGATGAGGGAATTAGCGCCGCCGTGAGATCATGATCGGTCTCGGGATCGAAAGAAAAAGTTCGATTTTCGGCGACCAGCCGTATGGCAGCGCTCTTTATCTCATCTGAAAACTCCTTTTCCAGAACTTCTTCCGGGAGGTGCGGGACAAAGCGATGCAGCTGGCCGAGTACCGTCAGAAACGGCTCTTGCAGTCCCCGGTGCGTCAATTCCTCATGGAGCAGCGGCCAGTTGAAATCGGGATTGGCCTTAAGGATCGTCCAGGCATCGTAAAGCCAATCAGCTCGCGCGTTCTCGAGCTCCCGGATTCCATTCATCCCGGCCACCAGCAGTTCATCTTCCGGGGCCAGCACGCGCAGCCGCAGGCCCTTCCATGTGATGTGACGCGAGCGGCTCCAGAACCTGTCATCGATATTTTCCGTGCAGGATTCCAGCAGGGCATACCAGTGCAGGTCAAAACCGTTCTCAAGCTCATCGATAAAGTCGTGCGAATGCTGATCTATCAACTTGCGCCCGGCGTCATAGCGATAGACGAACCCGCAGCTGGCCAAAATTTCTTCAGTTCGCTCTTTATCTTTCGGATGAATGAGAATGTCACAATCGCCGGATGATCTGACTGCGGAGCTGGTATGATATTGCAGAAGAATTGAAATTCCCTTGAACAGAATGAAATCAATTCCCGCAGATGCCAAAGCCGAGAGGATATTTTCCATACGGGATAGGAAACGATTGTTGCGATAAAAATAATACCGGTAGATGCCTTTCAGTCGTCCATGGATCGACTGGAGCGCGGGGTCGGATCCGGCGCGCGCATAGAGCGCTGGAATGAGCCGGTATGAAGCGGCGTCAATCTCGTCGATGTCCATCTTTGCCACCCAGGCCTGAAGCGCTTTCGTGCTTGTGGCGTCATCGCCCAGCAATCCGTCCAGCATATGCTTCTGGACCAGACTGAAAAATCGCTCACTCTCGTCAAAAAGTGCAAGAAGGCTCATATGTCTGTCCGGGTTGAAGTGTCCGCACCGGCCTTTCGACGGCGTGCGAGCGATGCGCGGAGAATCTGTAACCGGCTGGTATCGAGTTCACGCTTGCGGGCAATGGTCTGGTTCCGGCCATGAATGCGGCGCTTGAGAACGACATTGTCGATCAGCTGGATGCGGGCCCCCTCGTCCTGAGCCCTTACCGACCAGTCGAGGTCGGCATTGACTTCAAAACGTTCGTCGAGAGGGCCGAACCGGTCAAAGGCGGCAGAACGTATGATGGCGGCGCCGGGCAGATGTCCCTGCTGTGGGTCGGCAGGCACCATATAGCGGTTCCGCTCCTCGACGGTCATTTCCGGGCTGAGGAAACACACCAGCTTGCCGGTTACGATGTCGAGAGTCGCGTCAGAAGCGAAATGGCGCATCCGGATGGCTATGGAGTTGGGCGTCAGCAGGTCGTCGGCATCCAGATGCAGCAGGAATTCGCCGCGCGCAGCCATTATCCCGCTGTTCCGGGTTGCGGCAAGGCCCCGGTGCGGACAGGCAAGCACTCGGATGGAACTGCCGAAACTCTCGGCGACGGGAATGCTGCGGTCGGAGGAGCCGTCATCCACAACGAGCAGTTCGAGTGGTTGCCAGTTCTGCTCCAGAACGCTTGCCAGAGTCTCGGCGAGATAAGCCTTCGCATTGTAGGTGGGCACGATGACGCTCAGCAGTCCTGGAACGGTGTTATTCGTCATTTTCCGCGCCATCCTTCTGTCTTGCGTTCTCGTGATAGAGCGCGAGGTCGGGTAAAGAGCGAGCTTCTCCGGCCGCGTTGCGGCGGCGGTCGAGCGAACGCTTCAGCATGGCTGACAGGAAATGCAGGTTCGCCGAACGGTCGCGCGTAATGTTGTTCCGGTGCAGTCGTTGGCGCAGCACGATGTCTTCATGAAGAAGCATGGGTATTCCCAATTCACGCGCCCGCATGAACCAGTCCCAGTCGTCGCTGTGCTGGAGCCCCTTGTCCATCAGGCCAACCCGCTCGAAAACGCGCCGGCGGAAAAGGCAGACACCAAGTTGCAGGCTTATCTGATCCTCGGCTTCCACCGGTTTAAACACCATCGGTTCGCCCGGCTTGCTGGCGAGCTCTTCGCGTATCAAACGGCCAATGATGACTTCAGTATCGGGATTCTGCCGAAGCTTGCCGATCTGGAGTTGGATCCGCGCCGGTTCATACAGGTCATCGGCATCGAGAAAAGCGATATATTCCCCATGGGCCATTGCCAGGCCACGATTGCGTGCAACCGGGGGGCCGCCATTCTCCTGACGATGGCAGATCACAGGCGGGTTGAAGCTTTCGGCGATGGAAGCCGTATCGTCATTCGATCCGTCATCCACCACGATCACTTCAATCGAAGGGTATTGCTGAGCGAGCACGCTCTCGATGGCGTCCTTGATGAAGGACGCCGCATTATAGGCCGGAATAATCACGCTGACCAAATTCTTGACGGTCATGAAGACAAGCCTCTCCCTTCGATGATTTCTTCGAGGATCGGCTGGGCGGCCGCTGGATCGTTGCCTATGAAGAGACGAAAGCAGGGCAGGTCACGGATAAGGGCACTCATCCGTGACAGCGACTCTGCCCGGTCCCCCGGCATCTGGAACAGCGTGCTGGGAGCCAGCGCGCGCAACGCTTCGCCGCGGGGCAGGATTTCGGCCCAACAGGCGACGCCAGGAACGATCTTCGGCACCACGACAGCCCGCAGCGGAAAGGAGCGGAGCATAGCCTCGGGGGCATGCTCGGTGATGAAGATGATCGACTTGCCCTGCTGGTCTATCGGCGCGGCGCGGAAGGCATCGGCGAGATAGGGAAGCCTTGCTATCGAGGCTGAATCCGCCTTGCCGCTGCCGTAGATCGAGTGCACACGCGAAGGCGCTCCGGGTTCCAAAAGGCAATAGTCATCGGCTACATAACCGAGTGACGATCCAGCGCAGGCCAGCGCCGTGGTGGATTTCCCCGAGCCCCCCCGCCCGACCAACAAGGCCCCCCCGGCCCTTGTGCCGACGGCGGCGGCGTGCACGAGTTGCAGGCCCAGCCTCGTAGACCACCAGTGCAGAATGCGACGGAAAGGAGCCCCCTGTTCCCACACCGCCATCTCCTCAACGTTGGGGACACGGAACAGGGCGATACGACGAGCGGGATCATAAGCCTGCAGGCTGCGGCTGTCGGATTCCCAGGCAAGGCGCACGGACCCTTCGACATAATTGAGGCCGTGACGACCCGCTTCCGGCATGAACTCTGTCAGGCTCACCTCACTTGAAACATCGTCCCAACTGCAGATGACGAGGTCAGCAGGGTCGTTTTCGACAGGTTCCA
>JAATFR010000265.1 GCA_015655095.1 Hyphomicrobiales bacterium
AGTTGCGCGGTCGAGCAATTCGGATTGGCGATGATGCCCTTCTTGGTGAAACCGGCCGCCGCGTCCGCGTTCACCTCCGGCACGATCAGCGGCACGTCCGGGTCCATGCGCCACGCCGACGAATTGTCGATCACCACAGCGCCCGCCGCCGCGATCTTCGGAGACCATTCCTTGGACACCGCGCCACCCGCGGACATCAGGCAGATATCCACGTCGCTGAAATCGTAATTCTCGAGCGCTTTGACTTTCAGGGTGCGGTCGCCATAGGACACTTCGACGCCCATGCTACGGCGGGACGCAAGCGCCACCACCTCGTCAGCCGGGAATTTGCGTTCATCCAGGATGTTGAGCATTTCCCGGCCCACATTGCCGGTCGCTCCCACACACGCGACCTTGTAACCCATCATTGACTCTCCGAAGGAAAATCCCTGCTCCGCCTCAACGGCGGAAAGGGAAGAGGCAGCGCTTCTATGCGAAAAATCGCCCGGATACAACGCGGGGGCTGCCTCCTAGATAGGTACTCCGCGCGGCTCTTCCATCGCATGGATCGGGCCGGTTTCAAGAATTGAAGCAGAGCGCCTTTAATGGGACCCGCCTTACTCGACCAGACCACGCGGGATGTCACCGGCCTGCACCGGCCCTGCAAAGCATCGCATATAAATGCCGTGCGGTTTTCGTACGGTTTCTGGCCTATGTGTCGGGGCTGGCGATTCTGGCGGTGCTTCTGACCGATTTGTTCGCCGCAGCCCCGGTGGCCGTCGCGCCCGTGGCAGCCAGACCGGATTGGATCGCGGCCAGCCGTCCGCATCCGGCTTTCACCGTGAGCCATGTCGATTTATCAGGCATTTCAGAGCCTTATCAGATACTCCGGCACCCTGAGGGCGGCCGCAAGGACAGCCTGCGCTGGATCGCCCGGGCCGAACCGAAATCCGGCACTGAAACACCGAATACCGAAATCGAAATCTATCGCCCGGGTGCGAGGCCTCCGGCGTCATCGCCAGCAAGTTCGGCCCGGCGCGCCTGATGCGGTTCGCCGCAAAGGACGGCAGCTCTTGTCTGGCGTTTTCGATGAATTTCGATCAGCCGCGGGTCGGTATCGGCGGCTGGTCGTGCCAACCAATCCCGGTCGCGGCCTTGCGCGCCTTCATCGCCTGCACGCTGGACCGGCTGGTGCTGCTTTCGGCTGGGAACGACCCGACGATGGCCGGATTGTTCGCCAAAGCCGAATTGCGGCGCACCGGCTGTAACGTCTCGACCCGGCAAGCGGACTGGATTGCGGCGGCGCAGGAGCCATCATTGCGGGGCCCGCTTTAGTCTTAGCTCCGCTAACCGCTGGCATTTATGAAACATTTTTAGCTGCGGCGGGCTTATTGTGCGAAGTGTGGCTCAATTCACCTTGTGGCCGCCGCTCGGGAACGGGTATTGTGGCCATAACTGGGAAATCCGTGAGGATATGATGGCTTTGAACTTCTTCGGCGCGAGCGCATTGCGCACATCCATTCTGGCCGGTGCAGCCGCCATTGCCGTGTGCGCGGCGGGCCTGAGCGCGACCGAGGCCAGCGCGCAGCAGCCGAAAAAGCAGCGCGACCCTCAAACCAGTACCCAGACCGGCCGCCCGCTGAACTATTCCTATCAGGCCGGTCCTCGCACCCGCGTTTACGTCAGCCGCCGCTCGTGGCTGGATGCAGGCACCGAAGTGCTGCCTGGCGAGCGCAAGTTCACCGATTACGCCTTCCCGCCCGGCTATCATTACGGCCGCACGATCGATCGGCTTAATACCGGCCGCAATCCGCTAAGCGACAATTTCGACATCGGCGGCGGCCCGACCGCCTTCCCGCTTTATCCGGATTGAGCGCGAAACAACCTTCCCATGGAAAACAAAAAGCCCGGCGAGATGCCGGGCTTTTTCGTTTCGCAACGAGAAGGAAGAATTAAGCGTGGAGCTTCTGAATCTCCTTCAGGATCGCCTCTCCCATCTGCGACGTGCTAACCACAGTTGAGCCCTCCGACTTGATGTCGCCGGTGCGGATGCCCTGATCGAGCACGCTTGCAATGGCGGTGTCGATGATGTCCGCGAGTTCGCCCATGTCGAACGAATAGCGCAGCGCCATGCCGAACGAAGTCAGCATCGCCACCGGATTGGCGAGGCCCTTGCCGGCGATGTCGGGCGCCGAACCATGCACCGGCTCATACAACGCACCGCGCTTGCCGGTTTTCGGATCGACCGCGCCGAGCGAGGCCGACGGCAACATGCCGAGCGAGCCGGTGAGCATCGCCGCGATGTCGGACAACACATCGCCGAACAG
>JAATFR010000099.1 GCA_015655095.1 Hyphomicrobiales bacterium
GTGCGGCGGCGCACGAACAGGGGATGGCCGCGCCACTTCACAACCACCTGCTGGCCCGGCTGGATGGGCGAGATATCGACTTCGATCGTGGATAGCGCCAGCACCGCGGCGGATGGATTCATCTGGTCGATGAAGGGCCAGAGGGCAAAGGCCGCGCCCACTGCGCCCATCGCGCCCGACGCCACATACAGAAAGTCGCGGCGTGTCGGCTCTTCCGCGTGCCCTTGCGCATGCAAATCTGCCACGGTTGAAGTCTCCTCGTACAAATTCACCAGCACTGCCCGGCGCCAGCCTTGCGGCCAGCCCCCTTTCAGGCAGTGTGACAAAGCCCATATGCGGATTGCGCGCCCTTTTATGCCCTCAGGCAGCACTCCGCGATGCTCGTTTGTGGCATTCAAGCGAAGCCATGTCCAGCCCCGCGTAAGCTGTGGCAGGATGACGCATGGTCACATGGCGCGCCCGGCGACAAGACCTCATACTTAGCCCTCCGTCCCCGGCAAACCCTCGGTTTTTCATGCATATCGCGCTCTACCAGCCCGACATTCCCCAGAACACCGGCACCATTCTCCGGCTTGGCGCCTGCATGGGCGTCCCCGTCTCCATTATCGAGCCCTGCGGATTTCCGTTTTCAGACCGGGGATTGAAGCGGGCAAGCATGGATTATCTCAGGCAGGCGGATATTTCGCGCCACGAATCGTGGGCGGCCTTTCTGGCCGTGCGCCCGGCGGGAAACCGCCTCGTGCTGGCGACGACCGGGAGCGAGTTGCCCTACACAGAATTTGCCTTTGCGTCAGATGATATTCTCCTCTTCGGACGAGAAAGCGCGGGAGTGCCAGAGGCGGTGCATAATGCCGCGGACGCACGCCTCATCGTGCCGATGCGGGCGGAAACCCGCTCTCTCAATGTCGCGGTGGCCGCCGCCATGGTGCTTGGCGAGGCCCTGCGGCAAACCAGCCAGTTCCCCGGGCCCGCACCGCGTGCTTAGGCTTGTCCCGCTTCCCGCAGGAAGCCCCTGCCGCCAGAAGGAGGAAAGAAGGCCCGCCATGGAAAATATCGACCAACACAAGAGCCGGGCGGAAAGCTGGTTCAGAACCCTGCGAGACCGCATCTGCGCGAGCTTCGAGGCCCTTGAGGACGAACTTGCCGGCACCTATGCCGAGCGGCCCGCAGGACGTTTCGTGCGCACCCCCTGGAGACGTGGCGATGGCGCCAACGACCAGGGTGGCGGCGAAATGTCGATCATGAAGGGCCGGGTGTTCGAAAAGGTCGGGGTCCATATCTCCACGGTCCATGGCGAATTCTCGGAGGAGTTCAGAAGGCAGATGCCGGGCTCTGAAGAGGACCCGCGCTTCTGGGCCTCGGGCATCTCGCTTATTTCCCATATGCAGAACCCGCGCGTACCCGCCGTGCATATGAACACGCGCCATATTGTGACCAGCAAGGGCTGGTTCGGCGGCGGTGGCGACCTGACGCCGGTGCTCGACGCACAGCGCCGCGCCGATCATCCCGACACGATCGAGTTCCATGCCGCCATGCGCGCCGCCTGCGACAAGCATGACCCGGCCTACTATCCCCGCTTCAAAAAATGGTGCGATGAATATTTCTTCCTCACCCACCGCAAAGAGCCGCGCGGCACCGGCGGGATTTTCTACGACCAGCACGACACCGGCGACTGGGAGAAGGATTTCGACTTCACACAGGATGTCGGCCTCGCCTTCCTCGACGTCTACCCCAGGCTGGTGCGCCGCCATATGAATGAGCCCTGGACGGCGGCGGAGCGCGAGGAGCAACTGATCCGGCGCGGCCGCTATGTCGAGTTCAACCTGCTCTACGACCGGGGCACCACTTTCGGCCTCAAGACCGGCGGCAATGTGGAAGCCATCCTTTCCTCCATGCCGCCTGAGGTGAAGTTCCCGTGACCGGCAAATTCAGCCTCAGGCGGTTCCGCGTTCATCCAATATAAACCCTCCCTCCCTCATTATGAAAACCAGTGGATCGACAGATCCCATCCGTTCTCCAGCGAGGGAAATCGCCATGCCCGGCCCCGCCAGCTTTGCCACCTCATCCGCTCTCGTCATCCCCTCCCCTATCCGCCCGGAGAACAACACGGACAAGCCGGGTGCCCATGCCGGCAGGTTCAGGCAGGGCCACCCCTCCAGCAGCGAGTTCTATGCAACACCTGACCCTGTGGCGAAGAAAAGCGGCATTATGCGCAAGGCGCGGCACGGCTGTGCGCGTAACCTTTACAATCATGACATGGGCAAATTGGCCCGGATGCTCAACTCGGCAGTGGATAATAAAAAATCGGGCATGCCGCCCGAGCTGACAATACCTCTCGTCTCCGCCACATCCATTATGGCGCCGCCTGAATTGCCCGGCCTGTCTGCTGCAGAGATATCCACCGCCGCCCCTGTCCTCCCCGCAACGCCGGTCCCGAATGATCCCGCCGCCGCAGCGCCGAATGAAGAAGTCCGGCAGGAACCAGCCTCCCTCGCCGGACCGGACCGGACCGGCGAGCCATCCCGCACACCCCTCCCCATGGCTGGCACACCATTGAGCGAGGCAGAGCGGAAGGAAGTCACCGCGCACGTGAATGCAATATTGCGTCTCTACCTGACAGGCACGGAAAGTCGTGATGTAGACCATCCACAGTTTCAGCGTAAGCGCACCAAGAAATTATGGTCCGTCATCAGAGAAAATATCATCGCGAGACCCGGCGCTCCCAGAGGTTGCTCGGCGAAATCAGATCCATTACTGCGGGCCTGCGCTACAAGGGGGACAACAGCTTTCACAGTGGAATGATCCTGACGGGTGATATGGAAATCGAAAACTATCTTGCCTCGCTCGAAATCAGGGACGCTATCAACCGGCACTATCCCGCCCGCAGCCGCATCTTGCGGATACGCAACAAGACCCATGAAAGCCTGATGACGGCCATGGCCCCCCTGATCCCCGAGAAGCCTCAACCTGCAAGAATGCCGGAGCTCTGATCACATCATCAGGCGCTGGCTTTTACGAACGCCAGCGCCCGTTCAAAGCCCGTGCGCGGGCTTGAGAGCACCGGAATGGGAAGCCTGCCCGCCAGATCGGCGGCGGGCGCCATGGAAGCCTGCGCGAGAATAAGCACGTCAACCTCGCGCGCCGCTTCCACAAGCCTTTCCGCGATGGCCCGATAATAGTCGTGGAGGCGGCCCGCCTGAAAAGCGGGCCAGACGTCATCGAACAGAAAAGAACTGATCTCACGCGAGACCCCGGCCCTGCTCCCTGAGTCCTCGACCAGCCGCTTCGTTCCTTCGAGCGTCGAGGCGACATACGCCACGATACCTATCCGCCGGCCAGACAAGACCGCAATATCCGCCATGGGCCGGTCTATCCGCAGCATGGGAACGACACTCGTTGCAGCGGCTTCCTCGGCAACGGCGCCGAGCGTGGAGCAGGTGCAGACGACGACGCGCGGCCCGCCCGCCGCCAGAGCCCGCAGCGCATCTTGCGTATCAAGCGCGATGGTGGGCGTCACGCCCCCCGCCTTCAGGGCCGCATACAAGAGATCCTCCCTGACGGCATGGGAAAGCACGATCCCGGGGGCGAGTTCAGCGCCCAGCATGTCGAATGTCTCGATATGGGTGGCCGAGGTATGGAGAAAGGCGATTGTGGCGCCGCGCATGGCGATGGCAGGTGGCATGTCTTGGTCCGATGTTCCAGGGGGGGCACGGACGGGTCGCATGAAAAAGGCCCGTCCACGATCTTCGCGGGCGGGCCTCTGTCAGTTCAGAGGGTCAGGCGAAGACGCTCAGTTCTTGTCCTTGTCTACGAGTTTGTTGGCCGTGATCCACGGCATCATGGCGCGAAGGCGCGCGCCCACTTCCTCGATCGGATGGGCGGCGTTGCGGGCGCGGGTGGCCTTGAAGCTGGTCTGGTTGACCTTGTTCTCGAGCATCCAGTTGCGCGTGAAGGTGCCGTTCTGGATTTCGGTCAGAACCTTCTTCATCTCGGCCTTGGTCTCGGCCGTCACCATGCGCGGGCCGGTGACATATTCGCCATATTCAGCCGTGTTGGAGATCGAATAGTTCATGTTGCTAATGCCGCCCTCATAGATGAGGTCGACGATCAGCTTCACTTCATGCAGACATTCGAAATAGGCCATCTCGGGGGCATAACCCGCCTCGACCAGCGTTTCAAAGCCACCCTTGATCAGTTCGACCAGACCGCCGCAGAGCACGGCCTGCTCACCGAACAGATCGGTTTCGCACTCTTCCTTGAAGGTCGTCTCGATGACGCCGGCGCGGCCGCCGCCGATGGCCGATGCATAGGAAAGGCCGAGGTCATGGGCGTTGCCGGTCGCGTCCTGATGGACGGCGATAAGGCAGGGCACGCCGCCGCCGCGCTTGTATTCGGAACGCACCGTGTGGCCGGGGCCCTTGGGGGCGACCATCAGCACGTCGATGTCCTTGCGCGGCTCGATCAGGTTGAAATGAACATTGAGGCCATGGGCGAACAGAAGGGCGGCGCCTTCCTTCAGGTTCGGCGCGATATGCTCGTTATAGATGTCAGCCTGAAGTTCATCAGGCGTCAGCATCATCATGACGTCAGCCCATTTGGCGGCGTCGGCGACGGACAGAACCTTGAGGCCCTCGCCCTCAGCCTTGCGCGCCGACAGCGAGCCCTGACGCAGCGCAACGGCTACTTCCTTGACGCCCGAATCCTTGAGATTGAGCGCATGGGCATGTCCCTGGCTGCCATAGCCGACAATCACGACCTTCTTACCCTTGATCAGGTTAACGTCGGCGTCGCGGTCATAGTAAACGCGCATGGATCTGTTCCTTCAACTTTCCAGTTTCATGGGGCGCCCCTCACTCATCCCTTCCGGCGAGCGGGACGGCCTTCTTACCGTCTTAAAAATTCCGGCCTTGGCCTTACATCGCTTCCGGGCCGCGGGCAATGGCGACAACGCCCGTCCGCGAGACGTCTACAAGGCCGAGCGGCCTCATCAGGGCAACGAAAGCATCGATTTTCTCCGGCGCGCCGGTCACCTCGAAAATGAACGAGGCGTGCGTGGTGTCGACCACCCGGGCCCGGAACGCATCGGAAAGCCTCAGCGCCTCCACCCGTTTTTCGCCGGTGCCTGCCACCTTGACCAGCGCCATTTCGCGCTCGATCGAGGGTCGGTCGGCCGTCAGGTCCACCACCTTGTGGACCGGCACGAGCCGCTCAAGCTGGGCCCTGATCTGCTCAATCACCATCGGCGTGCCGCGCGTCACCACCGTGATCCGCGACATGTGCTCGGCCTGATCGACCTCGGCCACCGTCAGGCTCTCGATATTGTAGCCGCGCCCGGCGAAAAGGCCGATCACGCGCGCCAGCACACCCGCCTCATTGTCCACGAGCACGGCCAGCGTGTGGCGTTCGATTTTGTCCTGGATGGTCATAGTGGGTCTCTTGCTTCAAATGCGGGCTGGGGAAATGAACCGGAAAGGGACGCTCCTCAGACCAGCATCTTGCCCTCTTCGGTCACGGTGGCGGCCTCGGGGTCGTCGCCCAGGATCATCTCGTGGTGCCCCGCGCCCGAGGGGATCATCGGGTAGCAGTTCTCGAACCTGTCGACCACACAATCGAAGATGACCGGCTTTTTCACGGCGATCATTTCCCGGATCTTGTCGTCGAGTTCGCCGGGCTTCTCGGCCCTTATGCCGACCGCGCCATAGGCTTCGGCCAGCTTGACGAAATCCGGGAGGGCATCGGAATAGCTGTGGGAATAGCGACCGCCATGCAGCAGTTCCTGCCACTGGCGCACCATGCCCATATAGCTGTTGTTCAGGATGAATATCTTGACCGGCAGCATGAACTGGATCGCGGTCGAGAGTTCCTGGATGTTCATCTGGATCGAGGCTTCGCCCGCAATGTCGATGACCAGCGCATCGGGGTGGGCGATCTGCGCGCCAATGGCGGCAGGAAAGCCATAGCCCATGGTGCCAAGGCCGCCGGAGGTCATCCAGTGGTTCGGCTCATCGAAATGATAGTGCTGGGCCGCCCACATCTGGTGCTGGCCGACCTCGGTGGTGATGTAGGTGTTCGGCCCCCTGGTCAGGGCGCACAAGCGTTCGATCGCATATTGCGGCTTGATGATGTTGTCGCTGGCCTTGTAGGCGAGCGAGCGCTTGCCGCGCCATGTCTCGATCTGTTCCCACCAGCGGGCCAGCGCCGCCTTTTCCGGACGGGCGGCCTTTGCCTTGTAGACGCGCAGCATGTCCTCAAGCACATGGGCGCAATCGCCGATGATCGGGATGTCGATCTTGACGTTCTTGTTGATCGAGGACGGGTCGATGTCGATGTGGATTTTCTTCGAGTTCGGCGAGAACGCGTCGAGCCGCCCGGTGATGCGGTCGTCGAAGCGCGCGCCGACGCAGATCATCACGTCGCAGTCGTGCATCGCCCAGTTGGCTTCCCAGGTGCCGTGCATCCCGAGCATGCCGAGCCATTGCGGGTTCGCCGCCCGA
>JAATFR010000220.1 GCA_015655095.1 Hyphomicrobiales bacterium
AACCCCGCCGGAGCGGGGTGCGTTACTGACTGGTGATGATCTTCAGGGTCACTTGACCCATGAATGTCACATTGTCCGGTTCCCGGCTGGCCCTCGCGCGCAAAACCCACATGCCGACCGTGTGCCCCTCATCCAGGCAAAGCCTCTGCCGGTTCAGCAGATCGTGGATACGGCCCATGATTTCCTTCACCTCCTTCTGCCCCTCGTAAATCGACCAGACGCTGAGATAGATCAGCCTTTGCTCTTTGGCCGATGCGACAAAATCCGCATTGTCCGCGATCTCGTCGCCAATCACGACATAGGGATAGGAAGCGCCCTGCGGCACCGCGTCATAGACAGCCACAGGGACAAGCCCTGTGCTCAACCGCTCGAACAGCGCCTTTTGCACCAGCCAGGAGCGATCAGTCACCGCCAACACCCGCCGCTTCTCTGAATACCCTGTCCATCCCGTCACGCATCCGGTCAAGGATTTTGCTTCGGTTCAGGTCCAGAGCCGGCGCCATGAAGGGGTGGGGTGACAACGGCGGTATGTTGTGTTCGGGGCTGCCCTTGGTGCCATCTTCCAGAAAACGGGCGTAGAATGCCTTTCTCTGCGCCTTCTCCGTAATAAAACCGATGCGGGCGGTAAATCCGTCCCTACCCACCTGCATGTCAATCTCCGAGCGAAGCTGTCCATCATCAACCGGGGCCAGAGCCACCATGTCATCCCGGACCAGAGCCGCCGATTCTGCGACCGCAACCTTCAGTTCTTTCGTGATCTGGATCGGAATCTGACGCAGAATTTTCCGGATGCGGCTCACCTGTGCAAGCCCCTGTCTTTGGCGACGGCGCGCGTTATAGGCCGACTTGTAATCCGTCATGTCGTCACCCCGAATTCCACATCAATCGTCACAAATTGGTCCCGCGCCGAATTGTTGCCGACAAACCGTATATTTCCGACATAGCCATTCCAGATCAGCCGGTCAGCCGGAAGCACATCCGCGCGCCGCCGGATTGTTACACGATAGTTTGAGGGCGCTTCTCGCTGCTGTGCCATGTCTCGCTCGCGGCCAGACTTGGGCGTTACCTTCGCCCAGACCGTGAAAAGATCGCCCCACGCCTTTTCCCAGCCGCCACCTGCATCCCGAACCCGCTCCTCACGCTGGAAAGTCACGCGCTCCGTGAGGTCACCCTGAAACATCATGCCGCGACCGATTGAAATGGAATGCGCTCAAAGGCAAGCCACGTATCAGCCACATGGACGATATCGGCTCCAGCCGCATGGAACTCATCCAGCACCTCGCGTACATCAACCGTGCCAAGATCATGATAATCGTGCCAGATAATGATGCCGCCGGGGCGTACGATCTGGCGCGCAAGCGCCGTATCATGCTCCACCGCCACCCGGCCATGGTCGCCATCGATAAATGCCACGTCGCAAGCCAGCAGATCGCCAACACCGAGATCGAGCGAACCGTTGGCTCGAAGCACAAGATCGAAGCGCTTGTCGCGCCGGGCCAGATAACCGGGCCTTTGCGGCACCTCGCCTCGCTGCACGCTTTTGGTCGTCACGTAGCCAGGCAGCACGTCGATGCCCTGATATGTCCGGATGCCGGGAAAGGCGTCGAGGATGGCCTTGGCTGTCCGCCCCTCGTTCACACCAAATTCCACAACCCCGAGCGGCTGCACGCTGCCAGCCAGCGCCAGCAGCACCTCAAGTTCACCCGGGTTCATGAACCGCCGGGTAACGCCGCGCCAGTTGAAAGGCTGGATGTCGATGGTGGATTTATCGATCTGGGGCAGCGACATTCACAAAATCCTCTATGCGCCGCAAGGCTTGCGGCAGGTCAATCCTTTTGTCGCAGCCGTGAGTGTGGCTGAAACAATCGCATGGGGTGATCGGGTCAATCCCCAGATAGGGCGCAAAGCGGGATCTGCCGGAAAAGGAAGATGAATTCTCATAACCGCCAAACACAGCCACGACAGGCGTTTCCACGGCCTGCGCCAGAATGACGGCGAAGCCCGGCGAGCAATAGACGAGCGACGCCATGCGCGTCAGCGCGGCAATCGTCTCAAAGTCCAGTTCCCCGCCATGAAACTCCGCGTCGGCCACAACGGGCGCGCCCACAATCCATTCTCGGCCAGGCACCAGATCGGCAATTGAGATGACGAAGAAGCGATCCCGGATCGAGGCGAAAAGGCTGGCATAAGCCTCATGGTCCGGGTTGCGCGCCGGACAGCCGGACCATTCCGAGCGCTCCACCAGCGGGCGGTAGATCAGGATCGGCTTTGTCACCTTGAACCGGGCAAGTAAGGACTCGGCCTTTTGCATCCAATCATCCGGCACCGGCAACCGAAAGTCGGCACCGTCCGCATTCACGTCGCAGGCCCTGCACATGGCCCCAAGCACAGAGCCGGAGGAACGGACATTCTCCGGCTTGTACCAGATGCGCAGGCGCACCGCACGGGGCGGCGGCGAAACGCGGGAGAACTGACCCCGTTCGCGCACAGCATTTTTCGCCTGTGTCCGAAGCGCAGATTGCCGCCGGACCAGATGCAGCCGCGGACCTGCAAGATCATGGTAAACGCAAGGCCATGGCGTTTCGAGCCAGATGTCATGACGATCCATCAGGGACCGAACAATCGCGCGTTGATGCAGATTGTCACCCAGCCCATCCATCCCGTTCACAAGCAGCGGAGAGATCATCGATAAATCCTGATCTGATCGAGAAGCGTCATGGTCGCGAGCGGCACCTGATTCACATTGATGCCGCTGCCAACAACAACCGTTTCACGGTTCGCGTAAAGATGCCCCACCATCATCAAAATGGCCTGCGCAGCCTGAGGCGGCGGCGGAAGATCAAGCCCATCATCATATCCCGCAGAAAAGTAAACCCGCACCGTTCCGGGGCGACTTGCCAGCACAGGTAAGGACTCAGCAGCGTAAAATCCGATCCGGGCACCCCACCGCTTTCCACAAAACCAGTAGCTATTATCTTCCATATCGGCCCAGCCCCCGGCAGCCCCGAGATATGAAATACGGGAAATCCCGGTCACCGGCGCCGGATGGATATCGAGGCATTCCGACCAGCCATCGAAAGTCAGTTCGAAGTCCGCCGGCGTGAATATCAGCGCCACATGCGCCTCCGCAAAGGCCGTGGCCGCGAGCAGATAGCCACTTATCAGGTCATCATCTTCAGCTATTTCCACGCGCAGATGGTTCTTTGCGCGCTCCAGCGTCACAGGCGAAGTGACAGGCGTCAGTCGTTTCAGCATGAAAGGGCGTCCTCAAGGCTCATTTTTGGATAGGCGCTCAGCGCGCTTGTGGGCGAGGCGTTGATAACCCGCACACCCGCTTCCCTTGTCTGGTCCGCAACCATGTCCAGAACCGCGCGCCAGCGCGCCAGTGTCGCCTCTTGCGGATTCTTCAGGTCGCCGCCATGGCACCCGTGCCAGTGGACGCCACCCGCAAGATGCATATCGAACCCGATCAGAATGATCTTTTCCGCCCCGAATTTGACCGCGAGATTAAGCGCCTGGAAGCCGCTGTTGCCGCCGCCGCCAATAAAATCATCATCATCGAGGCAAAGTTTGTTGATGCGCTCAATCCGCACCCTGCGAAGCCCATACCGAAGGGCCGCGATAGAATCAGATGTAACCTTCAGGCCTGCAAACCCGCGAGCATCGACGTGTGCGCGCCACCAGCGCGCGTCACACGCATAAAGCACATCAGCCTGTGGATGGAGCGCATAGGAATTGTTGACGGCTATTGCCCGGCAGGATCGGGCAATAGCGAGATCGGCTTGAGCGGCGCTTGGTCCGCTCGCGATGATCAGCGCGGCCTGCCCCCGCCAGTCCGGAAACCAGTCGGGGACATGCCGCCCCATCATCAGCCCGTAAAATACTCGAAGGTGCCCTTGACGAAGGCCTCGGGCCGATAGACCGCCAGCCCCACGCGCTCCTCCGCCAGAACCGTCACCAGATTCTTGATGAAATTGTCTCGGTCTTCGGTGGACACGACCACCGAAGCGTCTTCCCGGTCGAAAATCTGCGCGCCGAGCTTGAACGCGCCGGTGAGGAATTCGCCCTCATTCAGCGCCTGCGTCTCAACAATCGGACGACCCCAGAGAACGGGCCCGGCGAGCGACTGCGGATTGGCAAAAAGATAGGCGCCATCCGTCGTCTTGGTAAGCTCGATCTGTGTCCAGTTCACGGGGTTGAGCACGATGCCAGTCACAGAATATTCCGCAAGAGACGCCTGCAATATGGCAAGCCGCAGCGTGTCGATCATCGTGGGCATTTCAGGCGCGAAGGCAGGGGCGTACTCGTTGGCGAGCGTGAAAATGCCAGTCAGGTTGCCGCCTGCCCCGTTGCCCTTGAGAAACTGTTCTTCTTCCTTGTATTGAAGCCCATAGCGCAGCCGCCCGTCGATATAGCTACGCAGCATCAGTGCGTCGTCAAGAATCTGCCTGGTCGCCTGCACCCAGTGTGCAATCGTCGCAACCCGTGTGGATTCCTGCGTGAACTGGATATCGGACTGGGGTTTCTGCTGACCGGCGGGAACGACAGCCGCGTTATTGGTAAACCCAACATCCCGAACATATTCGATGGAGCTGACACCCGCGCCAACCCTTCCGGGGGTGAGGAGATCGCGGACCGTCATTCGACGATCAGGCGCGGCCACAATGCCCGGAACCCGGTAGGGTGTGAGAAGATCGCCGGCCGAGCCGGGCGCATCCGTGGTCGCATCCGTGATCAGCGCCT
>JAATFR010000294.1 GCA_015655095.1 Hyphomicrobiales bacterium
GAAGCAGCAGCAGGAGCTGATGGCGCTCTACAAGAAGGAAAAGGTGAACCCGCTTGCGGGCTGCCTGCCGATGGTCGTGCAGATTCCGGTCTTCTTCTCGCTCTACAAGGTGCTGTTCGTCACCATCGAGATGCGCCATGCGCCCTTCTATGGCTGGATTCACGATCTTTCCGCGCCTGATCCGACGACGCTGTTCAACCTGTTCGGACTGATCCCCTGGTCGCCGCCGCATTTCCTGATGATCGGCATCTGGCCGCTCATCATGGGCTTTACCATGTTTGTGCAGCAGAAGATGAACCCGGCCCCCGCCGACCCGATCCAGCAGCAGATATTCACCTGGATGCCGATCTTCTTCACCTTCTTGCTGGCA
Source organism: Hyphomicrobiales bacterium (assembly GCA_015655095.1). GTDB lineage: Bacteria > Pseudomonadota > Alphaproteobacteria > Parvibaculales > Parvibaculaceae > JAATFR01. Next base: position 371 of record JAATFR010000294.1, read on the forward strand.
AGCTTTCCGGCGGGTCTGGTTATCTACTGGGCCTGGAACAACACGCTTTCGGTGATCCAGCAGGGCATCATCATGAAGAAGGAAGGCGTGCCGATCGAGATTTTCGACAATGTCGGCATCAAGAAGCTTTTCAGACGCGGAAAGAGCTGACGCCGCAGCCATGGAGCACATCACCCAGGATACGCCCGACGAAGCCGCAGGCCACTGGCTCTTCGCCCAGGATTGCGTCTTTCTGCGGGGTGTCGTCTCCATGAGCGGGCTGCCGCCAACGGATATTGCCGAAATCGCCTTCGCGGGCCGCTCCAATGTGGGCAAGTCAAGTCTCGTCAACGCGTTGACCAACCGCAAGACGTTGGCGCGCACCTCCAACACGCCGGGGCGGACCAAGGAGATCAATTTCTTCGCGCTGGGCCCGGCGGGGCGCACCGCTCTTAATCTGGTCGACCTGCCGGGCTATGGCTATGCCCGGGAAAGCGCCTCGAAGGTCGAGCAATGGACTGATCTGGTGATGGATTATCTGCGCGGGCGGCCCAACCTGCGCCGGATCGTGCTGCTGATCGATTCCCGCCACGGCATCAAGGACAATGACCGAGAGGTCATGAAGATGCTGGACAAGGCCGCCGTCTCCTACCTGATCGTGCTGACCAAGGTGGACAAGCTCAAGCAGTCCGAACTCGACAAATGCCTTGAAAAGACCCGCGCCGACATGCGCAAGCATGTCGCTGCCCATCCCGACCTGATCGCCACCTCGGCTGAAAAAGGGGATGGAATCGCCGCGCTCCGTGCCCACATTGCCGAACTGGCGGACCTTTCGGCGGTCGGCTATAAAGCCCGCGACTAGTCCTTGCACCCTACCGGGAGGAATGCGCCTCATGCCCGACCAGACCATCCCCGTGCTCAGCGCGGACGATATGCCTGACTGGGTGGAGCGTGCCCGCACCCTGTCGGAAGCACTGCCCTTCATGCAGCGCTACGACAAGCGCACCGTGGTGGTGAAATATGGCGGCCATGCCATGGGCGACGAGGCGCTGGGCATCGAATTCGCCCGCGACATCGTGCTGCTCAAGCAATCCGGCATAAATCCTGTCGTTGTCCATGGCGGCGGTCCCCAGATCGGCGCGATGCTGAAGCGTCTCGGCATCAAGAGCGAGTTCGCGGCGGGCCTTCGCATCACCGACAAGGCCACTGTCGAGATCGTCGAAATGGTGCTGGCCGGTTCGATCAACAAGCAGATCGTCTCCCAGCTCAACCGGGCGGGGGGGCGCGCCATCGGCCTTTCCGGCAAGGACGGCAACCTCATCATCGCCCGCAAGGTCGAGCAGCGTCTGCGCGACCCGGATTCCAATATCGAGAAACTGGTTGACCTCGGCTTTGTCGGCGAGCCGGTCCGGATCAATACCGAGGTGCTCGACGTCATCCAGAAGTCGGACATTATCCCCGTCATCGCCCCCATCGGCATCTCGCCGGAGGGAGATACCTACAACATCAATGCGGATACGGCGGCAGGGGCCATCGCGGCGGCCATGAAGGCCAAGCGCCTGCTGCTGCTCACCGACGTCAGCGGCGTGCTCGACAAGCAGGGCAGGCTGATGGCGGAACTGAGCGTGGATGAGGCCCGCCGCCTGATGACGGACGGGACCATCACCGGCGGCATGATCCCCAAGCTCGAAACCTGCATCGATGCGGTTGAAAGCGGCGTCGAGGCCGTCGTCGTGCTCGACGGGCGGGTGCCCCATGCCGTGCTGGTGGAGCTTTTCACCGAACATGGCGCAGGCACGCTGATCCAGAAGTGAAGGCGCACCCTTCCGTGAATGAGAACAACCCGGTTACCGCCAGCGCCTTCGCCCATGTCGATCACTGGGTGTTCGACCTCGACAACACGCTCTATCCCTCCCATTGCGACCTGTTCGCGCAGGTGGATCAGCGCATGTGCGCCTTTATCGGGGATTACCTCAAGGTCGATGCCGTTCGCGCCAAGGAGATCCAGAAGGGCTTTTACATCGAGCACGGCACCACGCTGGCGGGGTTGATGCAGGTTCACGGCATGGACCCGGCGGAATTCCTCGCCTACGTCCATGACATTGATGTTTCCCCGGTCAAGCCCGATCCTGCGCTCGGCGCGCTGATCGAACGCCTGCCGGGACGCAAGCTCATCTTCACCAACGGCTCGGTGGCCCATGCCGAGAATGTGCTGGCCCAGCTCGGCATTACCCACGCTTTCGATGACATTTACGACATTGTGGCGACGGACTATGCCCCCAAACCCCGGCATGAAGCTTATGAGCGCATGATCGCGCGGAGCGGCCTTGCGCCGAAAACCGCCGCCATGTTCGAGGACATTGCCCGCAATCTGGAGGTACCGCACGCGCTCGGCATGGCGACGGTCTGGGTCCGTCCCGGCATTATGGGGCCTGAGCGCCACCACAGCCTCTCGCATGAGGGGGCGGACGGCCCCCATGTGCATCACGTCACCGACGACCTCGCCGCTTTCCTCGCCGGTCTGCTCAAAACCGCCTGATCGCGCCCACGCGCACGGCGTCGGTTGACACCCCCCCCTGCACCGCTATCTTTCCGGCCACGTGCAGAAGACCATTGCGGTCGCCCCAGGAGATTTGCCATGAGCAATCAGAAGCTTCGGTCCATCATTGAGCAGGCCTTTGAAGACCGCGACAAGATCGACTCCGGCACCAAAGGGGACATCCGCGAGGCGGTCGAAAATGTGTTGCTGGCGCTCGACAAGGGCGATCTGCGCGTCGCCGAAAAGTCGGATGGAGAATGGTTCGTCCACCAGTGGCTGAAGAAGGCCGTGCTGCTCTCGTTCCGCCTGAGCGACATGAACCTGATCGATGGCGGCCCTGGCAAGGAAACCGCCTGGTGGGACAAGGTGCCCTCCAAGTTCGACGGTTGGGGCAAGAAAGATTTCAAAAAGGCCGGTTTCCGCGCCGTTCCGGGCTCCATCGTGCGCCGTTCCGCCTATATCGCGCCGGGTGTGGTGCTGATGCCGTCCTTCGTCAATCTTGGCGCTTACGTGGACAGCAATGCCATGATCGACACATGGGCGACGGTCGGCTCCTGCGCCCAGATTGGCAAGAACGTGCATATTTCAGGGGGCGCCGGCATCGGCGGCGTACTGGAGCCGCTTCAGGCCAACCCGGTCATCATCGAGGACAACTGCTTCATTGGCGCGCGCTCCGAAGTGGCCGAGGGCGTCATCGTCGGCGAGGGCGCCGTTCTCTCCATGGGCGTGTTCCTCGGCGCCTCGACCAGGATCATCGACCGGGCGAGCGGCGTCGTTCATATCGGCAAGGTGCCGCCCTATTCGGTCGTGGTGCCGGGCTCGCTGCCGGGCCGGGCCAATCCCGACGGTTCGCCATCGCCGAGCCTTTACTGCGCGGTCATCGTCAAGACCGTGGACGCCCAGACCCGCTCCAAGACCTCGATCAATTAACTGCTGCGGGACTGAATGAGCGCCCGTGGCGACATAGACGCGCTTGAGCTTGCCCGCGCGCTGATCCGCTGTCCGAGCGTGACGCCGGACGACGCGGGCGCGCTCGGCGCGCTTGAGGCTGCGCTCACGCCGCTTGGCTTTGTTTGCGAGCGCATGACGTTCGCGGACAAGGATACGCCGACCATCGAGAATCTTTATGCCCGGTTTGGAACAGGCGCGCCGCATTTCTGCTTTGCCGGGCACACGGATGTGGTGCCCGTGGGCGACAATGCGGGCTGGAGCGTTGATCCGTTCGGTGCGGAAATAAAGGGCGGCACGCTTTATGGGCGCGGCGCGGCGGATATGAAGGGCTCCATCGCCGCCTTCGCCGCCGCCGCCTCGCGCCTCCTTGCCAAAGGTACGGTCGGGGGTTCGGTCAGCCTGCTGATTACCGGCGATGAGGAAGGTCCTTCCATCAACGGCACCCGCAAGATGCTGGAAGCGCTTCATGCGCGCGGCGAGGGGATCGACCATTGCCTCGTCGGCGAACCGACCTGCGTGAGCCAGCTCGGCGACATGGTGAAGATCGGCCGGCGCGGCAGCATCAACGGCTGGCTCACGGTGCATGGCGTGCAGGGCCACGTCGCCTATCCGCATCTGGCCTTGAACCCGGTCCCCATCCTGCTGGATATGCTGCGGGCGATCACGCAAGCGCCGCTGGATGCGGGCAATGATTTCTTTCAGGCGAGCAACCTTGAAATAACCTCGGTCGATGTCGGCAACCGGACCACCAATCTTATCCCCGGTTCCGCCACCGCCATGCTCAACATCCGCTTCAACAACGGCCATACCGGCGTTTCGCTGGATCAGTGGCTCAGGACGCAGTTCGATGCCGTCATCGCCAGGGCGGGCGGCTCCTATGAACTGAAGACCGCCATCAGCGGCGAAGCCTTCGTGACCGAGCCGGGCCCCTTCAGCGGGCTTGTGGCTGCCGCCATCGAAAAGGTCACAGGCGTGGCGCCCGAGCTTTCGACCACCGGCGGCACGTCGGACGCCCGCTTCATCCGCAATTACTGCCCGGTGATCGAGTTTGGCCCGCCGAACCAGACCATGCACAAGGTCGATGAGCAGGTGAAGGTCGACGATCTCACCGCCCTCGCCGATATTTACGAAGCGGTGCTCGACGCCTATTTCGCCGGTTGAGCGAGGCGGAGGATTCTCTGATGCAACCAATGTGTTTTGCGCGCCGACGTCATTTTCAGTTTATTTCTGCAAGTTCGACCCGATTTCGGCCGTCCTGTTTCGCCCGATAGAGGGCCCCATCCGCGATCGAGAGCGAATGCTCGATGGCCGAAAGCGTATGGTGCATGAAAACGATGCCGACACTGACCGTCGCTGAGACGCGCCGCCCGTCATCGAGTTCGACGATGGCGTCGGCAAAACTGTTGCGGACACGGTTGCCTATCGCCAGAGCCGTCTCCCGTGTGCAGTCCGGAACCAGTATGCCGAATTCCTCGCCACCCAGACGCCCGAACAGTTCCGTGCCACGCAAAAAACTGCCGGTGGTCCGGGCAAAGGTTTTCAGGACCGTGTCGCCAGCCGCATGACCGAATGTGTCGTTGATTTCTTTGAAATAATCGATGTCGAGCATCATGATGGCGGCCGGACGCTTCTCTGCCGCCAGAGTGGAAAGGAGCGCGTCTGAATGGTCGATGAAGGCGCGCCTGTTTGTAAGGCCGGTCAATTGATCGTGTTCGGCCATATGCTGCATGCGAAGGAACAATTCATTGCGCGCTGCCATGACGCTTGCCACCGTGAGCGGCGCGAATGTGATCAGCGTCAGGCCCAACCGAATCGATAATATGGTGTGCATCCCATTGTGGATGGAGACCGGTAGATAGCCGCGGGAGATGGCGAGCAAGGTCCAGATGCTGACGATCAGTGTCAGTCCGGCGGTCGTCGACACGCCATATGTGATGGCGCACCAGAGCAGGGCCGGTACCGGAAAGGCGATTGCGCCGGGGCCGTTGAAAATGGCGCTGAGGACGCAGGACGCGAGCAATGCCAGAACAGGCATCGTCTGAGCGAGAGCAGGGTGGGGGAATCTCCACTGGCGGTGATTGTTCATCCGCCAGTGGAAATCCGGCAGCGCCAGGATGACCGGCAGAAGCGCCATATAGTACACCAGCTCGGTGACGGCCCAGAACAGCCAGCCTTCAAGCGCGCTGCAATGGAACAGGATCGGATTGGCAATGGCGCCAACCATGCCGACCATGAAGGAGGCGGCAGCGGCAATGAGGATCAGATAAAGGACTGAAAGCGGTTCCCGCAGACGGACATGCCGC
>JAATFR010000213.1 GCA_015655095.1 Hyphomicrobiales bacterium
CGTACCCGGCGCCGCGCCGTTGGGCACGCGCTTCAAGATCAATCCCCTGAGCTACTGGGGGCAGGAAGAACTTGAGGCCTATAGCGATGCCCACCGGCTGCCGCGCCATCCGCTGGTCAAGGACGGCTATCTGTCCATAGGCTGCATGCCCTGCACCAGCCGCGTCCCTGTTGGCGGCTCTTACCGTGACGGCCGCTGGGCGGGCACGGACAAGGTGGAATGCGGCATCCACATCCCGACGCCCAACATCGACGGCGACGGCATCTGAGAAATCCGCAATTCGCTGCTTGAGGTTGGGCAATGGATTTGCTACACCCGCGCCCACTGAAGAGCGGGGGCGAAAGCGCCTGAAGGATATGCGGTCGTGGCGGAATTGGTAGACGCGCAGCGTTGAGGTCGCTGTGGGGCAACCCGTGGAAGTTCGAGTCTTCTCGACCGCACCATCCTTAAAACTGGCCTTACCAGCCAGCTTCATGAAAAGCCGGGGCTGCTTTGCAGCGCCCGGTTTTTTCATTTCTGCTGATGCTGTAATCTCTGCTAGTCATGAACGGGTATTCAACTGACAGATTGACCCCATGAACCCCATCTGCGCCTTTATCCGCCTGATCCTGCTCGGAAGCCTCGCTTTCGGTCTTATGGATAGGGCGGCGCAGGCGGCTGACTGGGGGCAGGGCCAGCATATGCCAGCGGGGCGCGCCTACGCGGCGGCGGCGATTTCGGGCAACGATCTGTACGTGGTGGGCGGCGCGACCACGGTGGGGCCTGTTTCAGCCACCGAAATTTATGACATGAAGGCAGACGTTTGGCGTTCTGCCGAGGCTCTGCCGGTCGGACTCCAGCAGTTCGGCCTCGTCAATCTCGGGAATCGATTCTACGCGGTGGGCGGCTTTGCCGCGGCGGGGCGCAACGGCGAGGGCGGCGGCCCCAGCGCCGCAGTCTATGTGTTCGACCCCGCGGTCGGCGTCTGGATGAATGCCCGTTCCATGCCGCAGGCGCGGGTCGGGGTGCAGCTTGTCGCCATTGGCAATCGGATCTATGCGCTCGGGGGACGCGGCGAAGGCGCGGCGGACGTCTATGTCTATGATCCCTCGCTGGACGAGTGGTCGGTGGCGCCCGGCAAGCTGCCCGCGCCGCGTTCAGGCGTGGCGGTCGTCGCCGTCGGCGATCTTATCTATGTCATCGGTGGCCAGAGCGGAGGCGCGCCAACGGCCCGTGTCGATATTTACGACACCGCGAAGGGTTCATGGCGCGCTGGTCCGCCGCTCCCTGCCGCCCGCAGCGGCCTTGCCGTGGCGCTGGCCGGTGGCGCGATCCATGTGGCCGGGGGCGAGGACATCAAGGCGCAGAAGACCTTCGCTGACCATTATGTGCTGGACCCGGCGGCGGGCGCATGGCGCAAGCTCGCGCCCATGTCGACGCCGCGGCATGATGCGGTGGCCGGTGCGGGAGCTGGTCGCTTCTTTGTCATCGGCGGCGGCACCGGAGCCGGGGTCTATGCCGTCTTCACTGCTTCCGATCAGGTTGAATACAGCCCCATAAAATAAACATGAAGAGCCGTCCAATGGCCGCGAACAGCTATCCCACTCTTGATTTCGACCTTGGCGAAACCGCTGAAATGATCCGCGACAGCGTGCGCGCCTTCACGGCGGACAAGATCGCGCCACGGGCGGCCGACATCGACCGGCTGAACGAGTTTCCACGTGATCTGTGGCCTGAGCTTGGCGCGCTCGGCCTGCTCGGCATCACGGTCGAGGAGGAGTGGGGCGGGGCCGGGCTCGGTTATTTCGAGCATGTGATCGCGATGGAGGAAATCTCGCGCGGTTCGGCCAGCGTCGGGCTTTCCTATGGCGCTCATTCCAACCTGTGCGTCAACCAGCTGCACCGCTGGGGCAGCGAGGCGCAGAAGCGCGCCTATCTGCCGAAGCTCATTTCCGGCGCGCATGTCGGCGCGCTCGCCATGTCGGAGCCTGGCGCCGGATCGGACGTGGTGTCGATGCGCCTCATGGCTGTGAAAAAGGGCAGCCACTATGTGCTCGACGGCAACAAGATGTGGATCACCAACGGTCCCGATGCCGATGTGCTGGTGGTCTATGCCCGCACCGATGCCGATGCAGGTCCGCGCGGCATCACGCCCTTCATCATCGAGAAGGGTATGAAGGGTTTCCGGGCGGCGCAGAAGCTCGACAAGCTCGGCATGCGCGGTTCAAATACGGCGGAACTGGTGTTCGAGGGCTGCGAGGTGCCTGAGGAAAATATCCTCGGCAAGCTGAATGAGGGCGTCCGGGTGCTGATGTCGGGGCTCGATTATGAGCGCGCGGTGCTGGCGGCCGGGCCGCTCGGCATCATGCAGGCCTGCATGGATGCGGTGGTGCCCTATGTGCATGAGCGCAGGCAGTTCGGTGCCCCCATTGGCACGTTCCAGCTCATGCAGGGCAAGCTTGCGGACATGTATTCGACGATGAACGCCTGCCGGGCCTATGTCTATGCGGTGGCGCGGGCCTGCGACCGGGGCCGGACCACGCGCAAGGACGCGGCCGGGGCCATCCTCTATGCCGCCGAGAAGGCGACATGGATGGCGCTGGAGGCGATCCAGACGCTGGGCGGCAATGGCTATATCAATGATTATCCGGTGGGCCGCCTGCTGCGCGACGCCAAGCTTTATGAAATCGGCGCGGGCACCAGCGAAATCCGCCGTATGCTGATCGGGCGCGAACTGTTCAACGAAACGGCCTGATCCCACCCGGCATCCTGCCGCTGCCTTGTGGAACGGGCGGGTCACAGGAAGGGTCATCCGATGAAGGATCTGCCTCTCTCGAAGGTCTACCAGTTGCTTGAACCGGGGCCGGTCGTTTTCCTGACGACGGCGAGCCGGGGCCGCAGCAACATCATGACCATGTCATGGCACATGATGGTGGAGTTCACGCCGCCGCGGATCGCCTGCGTCGTCAGCGCCGGGGATTACAGTTTCACCGCGCTCAGGGCGACCCGGGAATGCGTCATCGCCATTCCCGCCGTGCATCTGGCGGACAAGGTTGTGAAGGTCGGCAATTGCTCCGGGGAAGACACCGACAAGTTCGAGGCGTTCGGCCTGACGCCCCTGCCGGCGCAGGAGGTGCGCGCGCCCCTCGTGGCCGAATGTTTCGCCAACATCGAATGCCGGATTGTGGATACGCGGCTCGTCAACAAATACAATCTGTTCGTACTGGAAGGGATGAAGGCCTGGACCGATCCAAAGCAGAAAAATCCCAGAACCATCCATCATCACGGTTATGGCAAATTCATCGTCGATGGCGAGGTGATAACGCTCAAGTCGAAAATGCCATAGAACAGAGAACAAGCCGGTGCAGACAAGCCGCCGATATCTGAGGAATGAATGAAGATGCCAGAAGCCCGCCCTTCCGTGAATGCCGATCCGGTCGTCATCGTCAGCGCCGCGCGCACGCCCATGGGCGGCTTTCAGGGCGCGCTCTCCGGTATGACCGGCCCTGAGCTTGGCGCCCATGCGGTGCGGGCCGCCGTCGGGCGCGCAGGGCTTGCGGCCGATGAGGTCGATGAACTGATCATGGGCTGCGTGCTGCCGGCGGGCGTGGGGCAGGCCCCGGCACGGCAGGCGGCGCTCCGGGGCGGGCTCGCGCAATCGACGCCCGCGACCACGGTCAACAAGGTGTGCGGCTCGGGCATGAAGGCGGTGATGCTGGCCCATGACGCGCTGGCGCTCGGCCATGGCAAGGTGATCGTGGCGGGCGGCATGGAAAGCATGACCAACGCCCCCTATCTGCTGCCCAAGGCGCGCGGCGGCTTCCGGCTCGGTCATGCCGAGGTCAAGGATCACATGTTCCTCGACGGGCTGGAGGATGCCTATGAGGGCCGCCTGATGGGCACCTATGCCGAGGAGACGGCGCAGCATTACCAGTTTTCCCGGGAGGCGCAGGACGCCTATGCCCTTGAATCGCTGGCGCGGGCGAAGAAGGCCGTGACCAATGGCAGCTTCGAGGCGGAGATTGCGCCGGTAACGGTCAGGGGCCGGGGCGGCGAGGTCGAGGTTTCGCAGGACGAGCAGCCGCTGAAAGCCGATCCGGCCAAGATTCCGGCCCTCAAGCCCGCCTTCGCTAAAGACGGCACGGTGACGGCGGCCAATTCCAGCTCGATTTCCGACGGGGCGGCGGCGCTGGTGCTGATGCGGCAATCCGAGGCCGAACGGCGCGGCCTCAAGCCGCTCGCCACCATCCGCGGCCACGCCATGCATGCGCAGGCCCCCGCCTGGTTCAGCACCGCGCCCATCGAGGCCATCTCCAAACTGCTTGCGCAGGTCGGCTGGAGTGTCGCGGATGTCGATCTGTTCGAGATCAATGAGGCCTTTGCCGTGGTTGCCATGGCGGCGATGCGGGAGCTCGACCTGCCCCACGGGAAGCTCAATATTTATGGCGGGGCCTGCGCGCTGGGGCATCCCATCGGCGCGTCCGGCAGCCGCATCATCGTGACCCTGCTCAACGCGCTGGAGCGGACGGGCGGGACAAGGGGCATCGCCTCGCTCTGCATCGGCGGCGGCGAGGCGACGGCGCTGGCCGTGGAGCGGGTGGCATGAAGGCATCGCTGGCGGACCTGCTCTCACGGCTCCCCGGCCCCGCGACGGCGGAATGGCCCGCGGGCGAGCCTTTCGCCGCCTGGGTGGTATTCTGGGGACCGCAAGGGGAGTGAAAAGGCTTCTCAGGTATTATTTTCCAGTGATTACGGGCGGCGGCCCGGGCTGGAAGGGGGCTTGCAATATGGCTGCGGGGGTTGCCTTTGGCGTGTCTTGGGCCTATACCCCCAGCCATCCCACACGCGGGGACGGGCGGAACCATGCCTTGATGCGGCTTTGCAGCTGCTGGAAGGCCTTACAGGTTTCGTCCATCCGGTGCGATCCGGGCTTTTGCCCAGTGATCGTCATCCCCCCGCGGAGGTTAACCGGAAAATGGAGATAAAGTGCGATGGCACTCCCTGATTTCACGATGCGCCAGCTTCTCGAAGCCGGCATTCACTTTGGTCACCAGACCCACCGCTGGAACCCGAAGATGGAGAAATTCCTCTTCGGCAGCCGCAACAACATCCACATCATCGACCTTGCCCAGACCGTGCCGCTGCTGCATCAGGCGCTTGTCGCCGTGCGCGACATCGTGGCGGGTGGTGGTCGCGTGCTGTTCGTCGGCACCAAGCGCCAGGCATCCGACCCGCTGGCTGCCGCCGCGCGCCAGTGCGCCCAGTATTACATCAACCACCGCTGGCTCGGCGGCACGCTGACGAACTGGAAGACTATTTCCAATTCGATCCGCCGTCTGCGCACGCTGGACGAAATGCTGAGCGGCGAGACCAAGGGCTTCACCAAGAAGGAGCTTTTGAATCTCACCCGCGAGCGCGACAAGCTTGAGCTTGCCATCGGCGGCATCAAGGACATGGGCGGCATTCCCGACATCATGTTCGTGATCGACACCAACAAGGAAGCGATCGCCGTTCAGGAAGCCCAGAAGCTCGGCATCCCGGTCATCGCGATCCTCGACTCGAACTCGAACCCTGACAACATCTCGTTCCCGATCCCGGGCAACGACGACGCGGCCCGGGCGATCACGCTTTATTGCGATCTGATGTCGCGCGCTGTCATCGACGGCATTTCCCAGAGCCAGATCGGTTCGGGCGTGGATGTCGGTGAAGCCGCCGAGCCTGTTTTCGAGGAACTGCCCGCTGAAACGCCAGCCGAGGTAGGTGCGGAAGCCGCCGTTTAATCGACGCCTTTCCGGTTCGGATATTCCGGCCCCGGCGTCAATCGCCGGGGCCATATTTATACTTGGATTGACCCCTTAATTGCCGAGGTAGACCCCATGGCCGATATCACCGCGAGCATGGTGAAGGAGCTGCGCGAAAAGACCGGCGCAGGCATGATGGATTGTAAGGGCGCTCTCGTCGAAACGAGTGGCGACATGGAAGCGGCCATTGACTGGCTGCGCACGAAGGGCCTGGCCAAGGCCGCCAAGAAGTCCGGCCGCATCGCGGCTGAGGGACTTGTCGGCGCGGTCACCAGCGGCACCACGGGCGCGCTGGTCGAGGTTAATTCCGAGACGGACTTCGTGGCTCGCAACGCCGATTTCCAGACGATGGTCGGGACGGTCGCGAAACTGGCGCTCGATTCGGATGGCGATCTTGAGCTGCTGCTCGGCACCCAGGTGCCTGGCGCGGACAAGGCTGTGAAAGAGCATGTGGCCGAACTGGTAGGCACCATCGGCGAAAACATGAACGTGCGCCGCGTGGCGACGATCAGCGTCGAGAAGGGCGTTGTCGCCGCCTATGTGCACAACCAGATCATGCCGGGCCTTGGCAAGATCGGCGTGCTTGTCGGCCTTGAGTCCACGGGCGACCAGCAGAAGCTGGCCGAGCTTGGCAAGCAGATAGCCATGCACATCGCGGCGACGAGCCCGCTGGCCCTGACCCGCGAAGAGGTGGACCCCGAGGTCGCCGAGCGCGAGAAGGCCGTGCTGATCGCCGAGGCGCGTGAATCGGGCCGCCCTGAAAACATCATCGAAAAGATGGTCGAGGGCCGGATGCGCAAGTTCTTCGAGGAAGTCGTGCTGCTGTCGCAGGCCTTCGTCATGAACCCCGACCACACCGTCGAGGCCGCGATCAAGAACGCCGAGGCCAGTGTCGGCGCGCCGGTCAAGATTGTGGGCTTTGTCCGCTATTCACTGGGCGAGGGCATCGCCAAGGAAGAAAGCGACTTTGCGGCGGAAGTCGCCGCTGCCGCCAAGGGCTGATGCTTGAGAACAACACAGCGGAAGCGTCTCCCGGCGCTCCCGCTGTGGCGATGTAAAAGCCTTCGTCCGGGCATTGATCCATCGCCAAGGGCAAGGAGCCGCGTTATTGTCCGGTGCCCAGCCACCAATAGAGGCGATTCATGACCCAGACCTCGATGATGCCTGCCACGGCCTCCACCACCTCCCGCTACAAGCGGGTGCTGCTCAAGGTATCGGGCGAGGCCCTGATGGGGGAGCAGGAATATGGCATTGATGTCGGCGTCGTCGACCGGATTGCCAACGAGATCAAGCAGGCCATCGACATAGGCGTAGAGGTCTGCCTCGTCATCGGCGGTGGCAATATTTTCCGCGGCCTTTCGGGCGCAGCGTCAGGTATGGAGCGGGCCAGCGCCGATTATATGGGCATGCTCGCCACCGTCATGAACGCGCTCGCGATGCAGAATTCGCTTGAGCGCA
>JAATFR010000032.1 GCA_015655095.1 Hyphomicrobiales bacterium
ATCTGCGCAGGCAGGGCAGGCTTGCGCCATCCGCCTCGCCCGCCAGACTGTCCACTGAATGATGCAGGGGACAAATAATGCAAAGACGGCGGTCGACACCGATGATTGATCGTCAGCCAGGATTGCCGTGGGGAATCTGCGCATGCCCGCTCAGCGCATCGAGGCCGCCGACGCGGCGATCTGCACCAACGGAACCAAAAGCACCTGATTGAAGACGCTGTCGTCTGTGAAAGGAGGGAAATCAGCGGGAATCGGCGTGCCCGGTTTTGTTCTGAAATGGCGGAGGGGATGAGATTCGAACTCACGATACGGTTACCCGTATACACACTTTCCAGGCGTGCGCCTTCAACCACTCGGCCACCCCTCCACAGGAAAGCCGGGGCCTTGGGGCGGGCCGGTTTCCAGAAGCGCCGGACTATACAAGAGCGCCGCCCTTAATCAACCGGCATCCGGCGGGCTGGCTGCCCCTTTTTCCAATATGAATGGCACAACGGGAGCAAGAGGCGCATGTTTTCGTCCATTTCCTGCAAAATTGCGGTGTATCAACCATTAAATGAGCGGCTATGATCCCCTGCGAGACGCCGGGGGGCCAGAATCCAGGGATTGTGAATGAGTGTTTTGCGAGTCATCGGCTGGCTGCTTCTGCTCTCAGGCATCGCCGCGCTGGGGTTCGACGCCTATATGGGCTTTACCCATGGAGCCGATGCGCTCTCATCGCTGGGCACGCTCTGGCAGCAGTTCCTGCCCGATTCGTTCGCTTTCACCCGAACGCTGATCCGCGACAGGCTGTGGCCTTCGGCCTGGAACGAAGCCATCGAGCCGGTCCTTTTCTTTCCCGCATGGATCGTTCTGGGCCTTCCCGGCGTGCTTTTGCTGGTGGTCACGGGCTTTCGCCGCAAGAAGCCTCGCCGCATTTTCGGCTGACGGAAAACGGGTCAGGATTCGCCAAAGGCGAATGATATTCAGTTTTCATCCATCTTCAGGGCGGCGATGAAGGCGTCCTGCGGAATATCGACGCGGCCGAACTGGCGCATCTTCTTCTTGCCTTCCTTCTGCTTGTCCAGAAGCTTGCGCTTGCGGGTGATGTCGCCGCCATAGCATTTGGCGGTCACATCCTTGCGGAGCGCCGAAATCGTCTCGCGCGCGATCACCTTGCCGCCGATGGCGGCCTGGATCGGAATCTTGAACAGATGCTGGGGAATCAGTTCCTTCAGCTTCTCGCACATGGCCCGGCCACGCTGCTCGGCGCGCGCGCGGTGCACCACCATGGAGAGCGCGTCCACCGGCTCCTCGTTCACCAGCACCGACATGCGCACCAGATCGCCGGTTTCATAGCCCTCAATGTGATAGTCGAAGCTGGCATAGCCGCGCGAAACCGACTTGAGCCGGTCATAGAAGTCGAACACCACCTCGTTGAGCGGCAACCGGTAGACCAGCATGGCCCGCGATCCGGCATAGGTGAGCTCCACCTGACGTCCGCGCCGATCCTCGCACAGCTTCAGGATCGAGCCCAGATATTCATCCGGCACCAGAATGGTGGCCCTGATCCACGGCTCCTCGATATGGTCGATCTTGACCACATCGGGCATGTCGGCGGGATTGTGCATCTCGATCATGTCGCCATTGGTCATATAGAGGTGATAAACGACCGACGGCGCGGTGGTGATGAGGTCGATATTGAATTCGCGCTCGATCCGCTCGCGCACGATTTCCAGATGCAGCAGCCCGAGAAAGCCGCAGCGGAAGCCGAAACCGAGCGCCGCGGAGGTTTCCATCTCAAACTCGAAACTCGCGTCATTGAGCCGGAGCTTGCCGATAGCGTCGCGCAGATCCTCAAATTCCGAGGCGTCGACCGGGAAAAGACCGCAGAATACCACTGGCTGGGCGGGCCTGAAGCCCGGCAGGGCGGCCGCGCAGGGGCGGCGCTCCTCGGTCACCGTGTCGCCGACGCGGGTGTCCGCCACTTCCTTGATCGACGCCGTGAAGAAACCGATCTCGCCCGGCCCGAGCGCCGCGACATTTTCCTTCTTCGGCCGGAAAATACCCACCTGATCAAGCGTATAAGCGCCACCGGAGGCCATCATCTTGATCCGCTGGCCCTTGCGCATCTCACCGTCGATCACCCGCACAAGCACAACCACGCCAAGATAGCTGTCATACCAGCTATCAACCAGCATGGCCTTGAGGGGGGCTGCGGCATCTCCTTTGGGCGAGGGCAGACGCTCGACAATTGCTTCCAGCACCGCCTCGATGCCAAGGCCGGTCTTGGCGGAGATTTCAACCGCGTTGGAGGTGTCGAGTCCGATCACCTCCTCAATCTGTTCGCGCACGCGCTCAGGCTCGGCGGCGGGCAGGTCGATCTTGTTTAGGACGGGAATGATCTCGTGATTGACTTCAATGGG
>JAATFR010000210.1 GCA_015655095.1 Hyphomicrobiales bacterium
CGCCCTCGTGCCGCTCGCGCCCGTGCTGGGGCGGGAGCTGTGGCATGCCTGGATGTCGGGCGATCCCCAGAACGGCTCTGAACGCGGAGAAATGACCTTCCCGTTCGTCCGCCGGCGGGACCAGATTGCGCTGGTGGGTGTGGACACCGCCATCAGCACACGGGCCTTTTCCGCGGCCGGGAAAGTCGGCGCTGACCAGATGGCGCGCCTGGAGACGATCCTGAGCCGTCTCGGCGAAGAAGGCTCCTTCCGTATCGTGCTCATTCACTATCCGGTCGTGGAAGGCCTCGCCTCGAACCGGAAGGCGCTGATCGACCGTGAAAAACTCCGCGCCCTGCTGGCGCGCGCGGGAGCCGAACTGATCCTGCACGGGCATACCCACCGCGCCAGCCTGACGCCGGTCTCAGGGCCGGACGGTCCGGTCGCGAGCATCGGCGTGCCCTCGGCCTCGGGCCGCGCCGGACAGGAGGACTATGCCTCGCGCTGGCATCTTTACGAGATCGAACCCCAAGGCGATGGCTGGCTGCTTCGCGTACACGCACGGCAGATCGGCACCGACAAACGGTTCCATGAGGTCGCTCTCTACACCATCCAGATACCCCGTCCCCGCCACATGCAGGCCGCTCAATAGGTAAGCCGGATCGTCAATGGCTCCGAAAGGGGTGTCAGGAAGCTGACCTTGTCGAACGAGGGCAGGCCGATCAGGCCTGTCGGATTACGCGAAAAGCCATAACCCTCCGCGGGCAGCCCCAACAGCGTGCGGTCGAACTTCCGGTTCCCGTTCTCATCATGATAGACGGCAATGGCGTAGGTGCCCGGACCCGGCACGGCCAGACAGACCGTCGTGATCGGCTTGACCGCCTGAACCCTGATCCGCGAAAGCTTGCCGCCCGGGCTCAGGAAACGTTTTGGATCATCGGGATAGACGGTCAGCGTGACGAACCCGTCCGCAGAGCGCAGGTTCGTTACATTCACCGGAATATGGGTGGGATCAGCGCTCCCGCCACATTCGGCGGCGGCCTTCAACGGCAAAGTCAACATAACCAGTGGCGCAAGAAGACCGAGCAAAATTCTGGACAGGCTCATGACCGCTTTTTCCCTTTAACAGCCCCAAGGCCTCTCCTAAAGTGCGACCGGCCCAGGTTCGACGCGAGCGTGAGCCCAACGAGATGACATCATCCATGGCAAATGCAACCCAGATCAAGTTCGGCTACCCCGATACGCTGATCGAGGAAACCGCGTTCTGGAGCGTCCAGACGCGCCCAGCCCAGCCGACGCTCGGCTCGCTGGTGCTGATCTGCAAGGAGCCGGTGACAGCCTTCAGCGGGGTCAGCCCCGAAGCTTTCAGCGATCTGCGCGGCGTGACGGCCAAAATCGAGCGGCGGCTGAAAACCCTGGTGGGCTATCGGCACATCAACTATCTGATGCTGATGATGGTCGATCTCGACGTTCATTTTCACGTCCTGCCCCGTTATGAGGGCGAAAAAAGCCTGGGTGACATCCGCGTGCCGGACCGGGGCTGGCCCGCGGCTCCTGCCCTCGGGGAAGCCGTGACCCTGACGCCCATCCAGTTGCAGGCCCTGACGCAGGCCCTGCGCCAGGGATGGAACGCCGGCTCGAACTGATGATTTTCACACCGACGACGCCACTCCAAAGGCACAAGGCAATGCGGCCATGCTGATTGATCGCTATATTTATGCGGCGTCGGCGCGCCCCTTCGCCATCACGCTGGTCATGGTGCTGGTGGCCCTGCTGCTGGAGCGGGTCTTGCGTTTTTTCGACCTTTTCGCCCAGACTGGCGCGACATTGCCGATGATTGTGGAATTGTCCGCAAACCTCGTGCCCTACTATCTGGGCCTTGCGCTCCCCGCCTCTTTCTTTGTCAGCGTCTTTCTCGTCGCCGCGCGGCTGAGCGACGACAATGAACTCGACGCGTTGATGGCAGCGGGCATGTCCATCCCCCGGATCACGCGCCCCTTCTTCGTGATCAGCATCATTTTCATGTTCTTCAGTCTCGCGCTCTTCGGCTTCATCCAGCCCTACAGCCGCTATGTCTATCGCGCCGTCTACTACGTGGCTTCCAATGCGGTCTGGGACGGACGGGCGCAACCGGCGACCTTCGTGGACACGCCCCGGGGCCTTGTCCTCAGCGCCAATGATGTCGATCCAACCGGCACACTGCTGACCGGGGTTTTCCTGCGCCAGACCGTGCCTGCCGGAGAGCGCATCACCACCGCGCTCACGGGCCGCCTCGCTCCCGGCGACGTGCCCGGCCGGTTGACACTCTATCTTCACCATGGCCAAAGCCTTGAGGATTCAACCAACAGTCCGCCCCGCTTCGCCTCGTTCGACACGCTGGCGGCCAATCTCCCCTATTACGTGGATACGCCGCCCTTCCGCGCGCGAGGTGAGAGCGAACGCGAGCTGACCCTCATCGAACTGATATCAGGGCTCAGAGATCCCAATTCCATGGTACCGCACAGCCGCCTCGCTGCCGAGTTCAACGGCCGGATCGCCCGCGCCCTTTCCCTGCTGCTGCTGCCTCTGCTCGCCATGCCGCTTGCGATGGTGGCCAAGCGGGGACGGCGAGGCGCGGGACTGGCGCTCGCCGGCGTCATTCTGTTCGCCTATCACCACTCGCTTCAGTTCGGCGAGAGCCTTGCAGATACAGGACGGATCCACGCCCTGCCCGCGATCTGGATTCCTTTCGCCGTGTTCACCGTCTTCTGCTGCTGGCTTTTCATGAGCAGTCTGCGGCGGCCCGGCGACAATCCGTTCAGCCGGGTTCTCGAACGCATCAATCGTCCGATCAATGCGCTGGGCGACTATCTCAGACGAAAGGCGCCCACATGACCGGAACGCTTTTTCGTTATATTTCCGGACTTTTCCTGAGGCGGACACTGGCGGCTCTGCTGGGCCTTTCAGCACTGCTGCAACTGCTTGCATTGCTGGATACGGCAACGGACATACTGGAGCGCAAGCTCGGCATCGCGGGCATCGGCCGGTTCATCTGGCTGCGGCTGCCCGGCATCATCGATCAGGTTGTTATCCTCAGCGTACTGGTCGGTGCGCTACTCACCTTCGCACAGCTCGCGCGGCGCAACGAAATGGTGATCCTGAGATCAGCGGGCATCACCATATACCGGCTTGGCCTGCTGCTGACGCCCTGTGTCGCCCTGATCGCCGCAAGTCATTTCCTGCTCGCGGATTATGTCGTGCCCAGGTCCACCCATGCGCTGGCGATCTGGTGGCAGGACAGCGCCATCACCGATCCTGATACGGATGACACGCCCAAGACGGTCTGGTTCCGGCTTGCAACGGATGTCATTTCCATCGATATGATCGCGCATGACGGCACCGAGCTGAACAATGTCCATATCTACCATCGCGCGCCTGACGGCCTGCTGCTCAGCCGGACCAATGCCCGACAGGCCCTCTACAAGGATCATGCCTGGATGCTGACCGGCGCGACGACAAGCACGATCAGGGGCAACGCGATAACCGAACAGCCCGCCATGGACATGCCCTGGTCCGTCGCCATCACACCATCGGAAATTCTGGACATCGCCAATCCGGCAAGCAGCCTGCCCAGCGGTACAATTCAGCGCATCCTGTCCGGCGACAGCGCGGGCAACCGCTCGCATAATTTCTATCGGACCAAGTTGCAGGAAATCTATGCCGCGCCGCTCGGCTCGTTCCTGATGCTTATGATCGGCCTGATCATGGCCTATGGCACCGGCCGCGACCAGCGCACCGACGGGCTCCTGCTCACCGGCATCGGCCTTGGCCTTGGCTTCCTTCTGGTTAACGGTATTCTTTCCGCCTTCGGTGAAGCCGGAACGCTTCCGCCTGCGCTCGCCGCTTGGGCGGCCCTGCCTGTTTTCGCCTGCATCAGCGCCGCGATTCTGCTTCGTCACGAGGAGCCATGATGGCGCGCACGCCTTTACCGACTGCCTGGCAGAAACCGCTGGAGATTCGACATGCCTGATCTTGCCGTCATTCCGGTACATACCAGCCAGGAGCTCGAGCGCTTCATCCGGCTGCCCGAGCGGCTTCATGCGGATGATCCGGCCTACATAGCGCCACTCAGGATGGAGCGACGCGAGGCGCTCAGCGCGAAGACCAATCCCTATTTCGACCATGCCGAGGTCGCTTTCTGGATAGCCACGCGCGGCGGTCGCGACGTCGGCCGGATCAGCGCCCAGATCGATCATGAAGCGCTGCGTCTTGAACCGGGGATCGGCCATTTCGGCCTGATCGCGGCGGAGGATGACCCCGAGATATTCCGCCTGCTGACCGCAACAGCGGAAGCATGGCTCCGCGAACGCGGCATGACATTCGTCCGGGGCCCTCTCAACCTTTCGACCAATGAGGAAACCGGCCTGCTTGTCGAAGGGTTTACCCGGCCTCCCATGCTGCTGATGGGCCATGACAAGCCCTATATCGGCCCGCGGCTTGAAACGCTTGGCTACCGCAAGGAAAAGGACGTCGTCGCCTATCTCTATGACATCACCACGGAGTTGCCAAAATCGGTGCGCAGGATGCTGGAACGGCCCCTGCCGGACGGCCTTGTGCTGCGTCAGCTCGACTGGGCGCGCTATGACAGCGAAGTCGCCGCGATCACGAGCGTTTTCAACGACGCCTGGTCCGGCAACTGGGGATTCGTGCCGCTCACCCAGGCGGAGACCGCGCATCTGGGCAAGGCGCTGCGCCCGCTTCTCGACAAGCGACTGATGTGGTTTGTGGAGCTGAACGGCGAGGCCATTGGCTTCATCGTCACCTTGCCCAACCTCAATGAAGCCATCCGCGACCTGAAGGGCAAACTGTTGCCGTTCGGCTGGGCCAGGCTGCTCTGGCGGCTCAAGGTGAAGGGCGTCGGCACCGCGCGCGTGCCCCTGATGGGCGTGCGCAGGCGCTTTGCCAACGACTGGCTGGGCGCGCTCATCCCCTTCATGCTGATCGATGCTGTCCGCCGCGAAGCCCGGAAAATGGGATTCACGCAAATCGAGCTTTCATGGGTGCTGGAAGATAATCTGCCCATGCGACGGATCGGCGAGGTGCTTGGCTCCGACATGGACAAAACCTATCGGCTTTACACCAAAAGTCTGGAGCAGGCAGATTGAGCAAGGTGACGGCACTGGTGCTGGCAGGCTCGCGACAGGGCGCCGCCGACCCCATGGCGGTGGCCGCCCATGTATCGCACAAGGCGCTGATCCCGGTGGGCGGACGGCCCATGATTCTGCGGGTCATAGAAGCCCTTGAACGCAGCCCCTGTATAGGCCGGATCGCTGTCGTCATCGAGAACCCGTTGGCGCTCGCGTCGCTGGATCTGGGAGAACGGGTGATTGTTCTCTCAGCGGCAGAGGGCCCCAGCCTTAGCGTGCGTCATGCGCTGGAGAAGCTCGGCACGCCACTCCTCGTCACCACCGCCGACCACGCCCTGCTGGAGCCGGAATGGATCGACTATTTCCTCGCTCATATGCCTAAGGGCGCTGATGTCGGCGTTGCTGTTGCGGCACAGACGCAGATTATGGAGGCCGTGCCGGGAACACGCCGGACATTTCTGCGTTTCTCGGACGGCGCCTTTTCCGGGTGCAACCTGTTCTACTTCTCAACTCCCCGGGCCAGTCGGGCTGTCGCGTTCTGGGAGCGCATGGAGGCGGAGCGGAAACACCCGCTCCGGATGGCGAGGATTCTTGGTATCGCAACACTTTTGCTCTATATCACCCGCGTTTTGTCGCTTTCGGGCATCGCAAGACGCTTGGGGAAGTTGACAGACCTCAGCGTCGGCATGGTCGAACTGCCTTACGGGCTTGCCGCCGTCGATGTCGACAAGCCCGCGGATCTTGAACTGGTCGAACAGGTATTGAATGGCAGACGACAAGCTTCCTAATCAAATTTCGGATGGCTTAACGGACGCTTAGGGAGACGGAAAATGACCCGGATTCCAGGAACACGATATAGCGGACCGGACATGGCTGGAATAGTGGCAATCCGGCTTCCATGACCACCACAGCTCCCAATATCTGGGTCTTGCTTGGTCGCCGCAATGGCGACAACAACCAGATGCTCACGCTCGCCCGGGCGTCCGGGCTTCCCTTCATTGCAAAGCAAATGATCTTCAACAGGGCCAGCGCTCTCCCCAATTTCCTGCTAGGCCCTTCGTGCCTAAGCCTGACACCCGCTTCGCGGTTGCAACTGGAAGCGCCATGGCCGGATGCCGTGATCACTTCCGGGCGCAGAAGCGTTCCGGCCGCCCGATGGATCAGGAAGCAATCCGGCGGCGCTGCGCGACTGATCCATATCGGCCGACCATGGGCGCCGCTCTCATGGTTCGACCTGATCGTGACCACATCGCAATATGTGTTGCCCGACGCCCCCAATGTTCTCACTCACCTGCTGCCCATGACGCAACCGGCGAAACCTGAGGTGCTGGCACCCGCACCCTGCCTCGACAATCTGCCACGCCCCCTGACAGGCGTTATCGTCGGCGGCAACGGCCGCCCTCTGGTCCTCGATGCCGATATTGTAGAAAACCTGATCCAGCATGCCGCCAGCACCACGAGGCGTCAGGGCGGCAGCCTTGCCGTGGTCACAAGCCCCCGCACGCCACCCAATGTCACAAAACGGCTGGCGGATGTGCTGGACGCCCTGGATGTGCCCCATGCGCTTGTTCGCTGGCAGCAGGAGCCATCTGACGGCTATCGCCAAATTCTTGTGCGGGCCGACCGGCTGGTCGTGACCGGCGATAGCGCCAATATGTCAGCGGAAGCTGCCCTGAGCGGCCATCCGGTCGAGATATTCCCGCCCGCGTTCCGCCCCGATCTGCGCTGGCGGATGACCTCGATCATCGGCCGGCTGATCGGACACCGGGCGCGGCAGCGTTTGATCGGCCTTGGTCTGCTATTGTCCGTTCGCGAGATGAGACTCTACAATCGGCACCTGAAGGAGGCGGGACTGCTGGATGGCAATGGTGCAGCCGCAGCCCGTTCGGCAGATGAGCTGAAAAGCGCCGTTTCACGGGTGCACCTTCTTCTCAAATATGAGCCGGATGGCCGAAACGGGAGCATCCTTCCATGAAGAATACGGTCTTTATCCACACCAACGCCAAGCAGGCCATGGGAGCCCGTGTCGCGGCCCATGCGCTGCGCCGCAATTCCGCCCATCCCGATGCCTTCGATGTTCGCATCATACTGGCCGAAGACTTTCCCTTTATCGCCGCCTTAGATGGCAAAACCTACCTTCGCGAGGGCAAGGGGCAAGTCTGGCAGGCGGACGATCTTCAATCCTTTACGCCCCTGCGCTTCGCGGTGCCGGAACTCATGGGCTATGAGGGCAAGGCCGTCATTACAGACCCGGATGTCTTCGCCATCGGCGACGTGA
>JAATFR010000366.1 GCA_015655095.1 Hyphomicrobiales bacterium
AAAGGCTCCTTTTTCATGACCGAACAGTTCGCTCTCGATCAGTTCGCGAGGAATGGCCGCCATATTGACCGCGACGAACGGACCGTTGCGCCTTTTCCCGTAATCATGGAGCGCGCGGGCCACCAGTTCCTTGCCCGTGCCCGACTCGCCTGAAATCATCACCGTCAGGTCGGTCTGCATCAGGCGCGCCAGCACGCGGTAGATTTCCTGCATGGCGGGCGAGCGCCCGATCAGGGGCATCTTTTCCTGATCTTCCGGCAGGCTCCGCGACACGGCGGATTCGCGTGGCGCGCTCATGGCACGGCCGACGACCCGGACCAGTTCGTTGAGGTCGAAGGGCTTGGGCAGATATTCATAGGCCCCACGCTCTGCCGCCTTGATCGCGGTCATCAGCGTATTCTGCGCACTCATCACGATAATCGGAATATCGGGGCGGATGCGCTTGATGCGCGGGATCAGGTCGAAGGCGTTTTCATCCGGCATCACCACGTCGGTGATAATCAGATCGCCCTCGCCCTGCGAGGCCCAGTTGTAGAGCGTCGAGGCATTGCCGGTCGCCCGCACATCATAGCCAATCCGGCCAAGCGCCTGGTTGAGCACAGTGCGGATGCCCGGATCGTCATCAGCCAGAAGAATGGTGCCACTGGGCATGTCAGGCTCCCCTTGATTTACGGTCGCGGTTGCCAGGCGAATGCATGGGCAGAAGCACGCGGAAGACAGTACGGCGGGGCTGGCTTTCACATTCGACGATGCCGCCATGATCCCCGATAATCTTGGCGACAAGGGCAAGGCCGAGGCCGGTACCCGAGGATTTTGTCGTAACGAACGGATCGAACATGTGCGGCACGAGATCGGCGGGCACGCCCTCGCCATCGTCGATCACACAGATTTCAAGCGGCAGACTGACCCGGTCCTTGCTGCCCGGCACCGAAAGCCGCACGCCGGGACGGAAAGCCGTGGTCAGCGTAATCTCGCCACCACTATCGCGCGGGTCCCGACCGGGCGGATTGACGGCTTCGGCCGCGTTCTTCACCAGATTGAGAATGACCTGGACAAGCTGATCCTTGTCGCCCATGACCGGTGGTAGCGAAGGGTCGTATTCTTCGGAAAACTTGATGTCGCGGGCAAAGCCGTTCATGGCGATCTGCTTCACATGCCCGAGCACGACATGAATATTGACCGGCTCTCGCGGCACTGGCCGCTCATCGGAAAAAACCTCCATCCGGTCGACAAGTTTGCAGATCCGGTCGGTTTCATCGCAGATCAGTCGCGTAAGATTGCGGTCCTCGCTCGATGCTGAAAGCTCAAGCAACTGCGCGGCCCCTCTTATCCCCGAAAGCGGGTTCTTGATCTCATGGGCCAGCATCGAGGCCATGCCGGTTACCGAGCGGGCGGCGCTGCGGTGGGTGAGCTGGCGATCCATCTTGTGCGCCATGGTGCGCTCCTGAAGGATCACCAGCACAAGGTCCGGATAATCCGCCATCGGCGTCACCTGAATGTCGACCGACCGGTCGCCAGTGCGCGGATTGCCCAGCTCCACGCCATATTCATTGACGCTGGTGCCCTGCTCGATCACCTGCGCGATCAGAGCGATGATCGGGCTGTTCTTCTGCACGAAATCAGTCAGCGGATGACGTAGCAGGACTACCGCGCTCGTCGCAAAAAACTGTTCCGTCCGGTCATTGACAAAAGCGACCGTCAGGTCGTTGCGCACCAGCAGCACCGGATGAGGAATAGCATTCAAAATAGCCTGGGGATCAGGTGCCGACACACGTCCCTTTTTGGCCAAAGCCGATCTTGCCATGCCGCCAGTCTCCGTCTTGCTGTCAGTGAGGCCAACCATCACGCCGCCTCTTTCCTGTCGGGAACATAAAGTTCCCTCAACCCTTCATCCACGCAGAGACCATAGAACCCCTCGATGGCCTGAATGACGTCGCCCGGTTCGCTCATCCGTACGATCGCATGGCGTAGCTCCGTCGCGCCTGCGTTTTCCGGGGCGATATTTTCCAGATAGGCCGCCAGATGCTTGCGCGCCATGCGCACGCCGAGTTTCGGCCCATAGAGCGCCAGCATCTCGGCATAATGCGCCCTGACGATGCCGCCCTGCTCTGCATGGGACGGGGCGGCAAGGCGTTCGCCGCCGGTCGCCAGATAATGAGCGATCTCGCGCAGCAACCACGGCCGGCCGACAGCGCTCCTCCCGACCATTACGCCGTCGGCGCCTGAAAGCCGCAAAATCTCGTCCGCATCCTCTATCGAAGCCACATCGCCATTGGCGATCACCGGAATGGATACCGCTTCCTTGACCCTTGCAATGAAGCCCCAGTCCGCCCGACCCTTGTAGAACTGGCAGCGGGTGCGGCCATGCACGGTCACAAGCGCGATCCCGGCTGCCTCGGCGCGTTTCGCCAGTTCCGGCGCGTTGCGGTTGTCATCGTCCCAGCCCGTGCGCATCTTCAGCGTCACCGGGATAGAAACCGCGCCGACGGTCGCCTCTATGATCGCAAGCGCATGATCGAGATCGCG
>JAATFR010000145.1 GCA_015655095.1 Hyphomicrobiales bacterium
GCCGGTTTCCGTGCAGCGCCCGCCAACGAGGCCCATCAGCATGTCTTCATTGCGGTAGAGCGTAGTAAGAGCCGTCTTCTTGTCTTGCTCGGCGCGCATGCCGCGTTCCCATTCAACAAGCCCGTTGAAGGTCAGGAACTTCATATAGTTCGTCTCTTCCTGCCGGTCCGCCAGCGAACCAACAATGCCGCGCACGCCCGCAGGATTCGACAGCCTGTCCGTTGCCTCGAAAATGAGTGCATCGCAGCCACCGCCGAAATGCAGCACCATGATCTTGTCGCCGGGTTTCGCCACCGTCTGGAGCGTATGCACCAGCAACACCAGCGAATGCGCCGCGCCGGTTTCACCACAGTTGGCGGCAAGCGTATCGCGGGCCGCCTCAGGCGCGATCCCGGAACGCTTGGCAAGCTGTTCGACAAATTTGGTGCCGAATGTGGTGGGCAGGATGAAGTGGCTGATATCACCCGCCGCCACCCCGGCATTGGTGAGCGCCTCCTTGACCGCACGAGGAACGATCTTCGAATAGCCCTCGTCGCGAATCCAGCGTTCTTCCCAGGTGTAGTCGAACTCCTCCGAGTCACCACGGAAATGATCGACGAAATCGACGGTCAGGCTCGCACCACCCAGATAGCTGGCGATTACATTTTCCGTACCGACATTTACTGCCGCCGCGCCGTCTCCGAACTCAAGTTCCTGGGGGCTCACCGCCCGGGTCTTGCGATGGTCCGAGGCGATGACGAGCGCGTTCTTCGCCTCACCGGCCTTCACAAGAGACAGGGCCTGCAACAGAGCCGATGTTCCCGCGCGCTGGGTCGACGCCACATCGACAGCCCGCACCCTCTGGTCAAGCGTCAGAGCAGCCGCGATGATGCCAGCGTTGAGCCGGTCGCGGAACGGCATGGTGGTCGAGCCGAAGAACAGCGCATCCACATGCGAGCGGTCATCGTCCGCACCCAGTAGATCACGGGCGGCGGCAACCGCCATGGTGATCGAGTCCTCGTCCCAGTTTGCCATGGAACGCTCGCCCTTGCCCTTGCCGACAAGGTTGGGAGCAATCCATGCGTTCGTCGTGGTCACCGCCTTGCGCTGAAGGCGCAGGCGGGGAATATAGCCGCCAAAGGCGGTAAGTCCGATCACCTGTCCGGTCATCGTTTCCCCATATGTTGTTGTTTGCTCTTGTTGGGGAGAAGTTTAACGACGATCCGACAGGTACTTCAAGCCTCGGCTTCAGGTGCCGCCGTAACGCGCCACGCCGTTGCGTCAAGCAGGCTCAACGGATCTGGTAGGCGTTCAGATGGCGCTCAAAAACCTTGAAAAGGCGGGAAACCAGATAGGTCAGTATGATGTAAAGGATACCGGCCAGGATTAACGGTTCGCTCGTGTAGCTCTTGGCCGCAAGGCGCCTGGCAACCCCGGTCATATCAAGGACGGTGATGGTGGAAACCAGCGCTGTTCCCTTGAGCTGCTGCACCACCTCATTGGAAAGCGAGGGCAGCATGATGCCGATCGCGCGCGGCATGATAATCCGGCGATAGGTCAGCGCAGGCGTCATACCAAGCGAGCGGGCCGCTTCCTTCTCCCCCTCCGGCACGGCCATGATGCCGCCGCGCAGAACCTCGGCGAAATAGGCCGCAAGATTGAAGCTCAGCACCACAAGGGCGCAGGGCACCGCATCGCGCAGGAACGGCCAGAAGATCGAGTTCCGCACTGCATCGAATTGCGGCAAGCCATAATAGAAGAGAAAAATCTGCACCAGCAGCGGCGTGCCCCGAAAAGCCGCGCTATAGGCAAAGGCAGGCCAGGCAAAGAGCGGGTTGGACGAAACCCGCGCCAGCGACAGCGGTATCGCAAGCAGAAAACCCGCGACGGTTGAAATCACCATCAGCTGGACAGTGATCCACAAACCGTCGGCATAGCCCTGCCAGTTATCGGTGACCAGATCGCTGTAATCCGTAATCCAGGAGAACATGGGCTCAGTTCCTCCTCACACCGCGGTTCGCCCGCTTTTCCAGCGCGCGGAACAGCGGCACCGAAATGGCCAGCAAAACAAAATAAACCACAGCGGTGGCGACATAGAAAGTGAAGGGATTCTTTGTCACCTGCGAGGCGATCATCGCCTTTCGCATCAGATCCTCCAGCCCGATGACGGAAATGAGCGAGGTATCCTTGAGCAACGACTGCCACTGGTTGTTGAGGCTCGGCAGCGCGAAGCGCCAGGCCTGGGGCAAATGTATCCGCAGGAAAATCTGCGGACGGCTCATGCCATAGGCGCGCGCGGCCTCCAGTTGCCCTTTGGGGACGGCAAGAAACGCTCCGCGAAAATTCTCTGATGCATAGGATGAGAATACCAGTGACAGCGCGAAAACGCCCGCGACGAACGGATCGATTTCGACATAGCTCCCGGCAATGCTCGTAAGCAGATTGGTCAATCCGAAATAGCTGACGAGGATAATCACGAACTCAGGCACGCCGCGCATCAGATTGGTGAAGATGCTGACGGGGACCGAAAGGGCGCGCGAAGACGAAAGCTTGGCGGAGGCTCCCAGAATGCCGAACAGAACGCCGAAAAAAAGCGATACGAACGCAAGTTCGAGGGTGACGATCACGCCAAGAAGAAGCTGCTCCCCATATCCGTGCAGATCAAACAAACTCGCTCCCCACCCTTCTTCCCGGCATTAAAGCGTCCCCCCCCGGCATCAAACCGGGGGGGGACGTCTAGATCAGGCCTTCGGCCCGATATTGAACGGGAAGTACTTGTCATTTATCTGCTTGAAGGTGCCGTCCTTGTTGGTCTCGTCGATGGCCTTGTTGAGTTCCCCCAGCAGCTTGGCCTCACCCTTGCGCACGGCCATGCCGGTACCTTCGCCGAAGATTTCGGCATCGTTGATCTGCTCGCCCGCAAGCTCGAAGCCTTTGGCCTTGCCGGTCTTGTCCAGCCAGTCATAGTCGATGGTGGCATCGGCGAACACGATGTCCACGCGACCCGCTTCAAGATCGAGCCATGCGTCGTCGAGGCCCTGATAGACCTTGACCGTCACCTGATCCTTCAGCTTCTGGTTCACATAGGTTTCATGCGTCGTGCCGCTCTGCACGCCGATGGTCTTGCCCTTGAAGGTTTCCGGCTTGGCGCCATCGATGCCTGATCCCGCCTTGGCCACGAACTGGGTCGGAGCGATGGTCACGAGGTGGGTGAAGTCTACCGTCTTGGCCCGCTCGGCCGTGATCGACATCTGCGAAATGATCGCATCGATCTTGCCCGCTTTAAGCGCGGGGATAAGGCTGTCGAAGTCCATGTTGACGAACTCACACTTGGCCTTGATGCGCTCACAATAGACCTTGGCGAGCTCGATTTCCATGCCCTTGAGTTCGCCTGTGTCATCCTTGTATTCAAATGGCGCGTAAGCAGCTTCCGTGCCAATACGAATGATACTCGCCGCGTTTGCCTGAGAGCCCACAAGCGCTGCGGCAGCAACCACAATGCCCATCATCAGTTTACGCATAGATCTTCCCCTTGTTGCCGGTTCATCGGCCTAGTGCCGGTCGAATCGGGTTAAAAACTGTTGAAGCCGCGGCGACTTGGGAGCCCCGAAAATCTCCTCGGGTGTCCCCTCCTCCTCCACGAGCCCCTGATGAAGAAAGATGATTCTGCTTGCGACATCACGCGCGAAACTCATTTCGTGCGTGACCACCAGCATGGTCCTTCCTTCGTTCGCGAGACTTTGCATGACTTTAAGCACTTCGCCGACAAGCTCGGGGTCGAGCGCGGAAGTCGGCTCATCGAACAGCATGACAGCCGGCTCCATCGCCAGCGCACGCGCAATAGCCACCCTCTGCTGCTGGCCACCGGAAAGCTGGGACGGGTAATTCTGGCACTTGTCGAGAAGGCCAACCCGTTCAAGCACCTTCTCGCCCTGGGCTATCGCCGTTTTTCTGTCAATCTTCAGCACATGGATCGGCGCTTCGATAATATTTTGCAGCACCGTCATATGGCTCCAGAGATTGAACTGCTGGAAAACCATCGAAAGTTTCTGGCGGATACGCTGAAGCTGTCTGGGATCATCGGGGTGATGGCCGTTCCGGCTGCTCATCTTGATGAGCTCCCCCTGAACGCTCACCTCGCCCGCATCCGGCATTTCGAGAAAATTGATACATCGGAGCAAGGTGCTTTTGCCTGAGCCGCTGGAGCCCAAAATCGCGATGACATCATGCTCGCAGGCCTTGAGTGAAATCCCCTTGAGCACTTCATGAGTGCCGAACCTCTTGCAGATCCCGCTGACCAGCAATGCCTCGGGCATGGCCGCGCCATTGGTTACGACGTTCTGTCCGCTTTCGCTGGCCTGCATGCCTGATGTCATCTATCCCCTGCAACCAGTTGCCTTGATGATCTAAATCGTAAGACTAGCCTTACGGTCCTCGTCCCGTCCAGCAATGTGGACAGGGAGAACCCCGGTTCCGCATAAAAATTCATCACGCCCATGATGCATGCAGAGTCGGTGTTTATGGAAGCATTCTTTCATTACATAAATCAGTAAAGCCCCAGCTGATATTGTTCCCGCCGCCTCATTTCACCATAGATCAGCGTATGGGGGATAATTTTTCCAAAAATGGCGATGCGGCATGACGGGGCCGGAAAATTGCTTGATATTGCGTCTGATTATTATTAACAATTCACCGAAATCCGCGCGCACCACGCTACCCGCCCTTCTCTGGAATTCCAATGCCGTCAAAGCGACGCCTCACTCTGCGAACTCTCTGGTTCAACATCCATCTCTGGATTGGTGTTGGCCTTGGTCTGGTCATGATCATCCTCGGGCTGACCGGCGCGGTGCTGGTCTGGCATGATCCGGTTATCGATACTCTGAATCCCGCCCGGTTTAATGTCAGCAATGCGCCGGCATCCCTGCCTCCATCAGCCTATGCCAGATCTGCGGCCGCCTCATTCGGTCCAGGACTTTCCATCATGTCGGTGCGCCTGCCTGAGACGTCCGGCCAGCCTGTCGTCGTCATGGCCCGGGGACCCGCGCCCAAGGGTGGCGGACGCCCCTCCTTCCAGAGCGCATGGCTGGACCCCGCCACGGCGGAGGTAAAGGATACCGGCAGCCCGCTGCCCCCCTTCTTTGCCCTGATGCATAATCTCCATGGCAACCTGCTGATCCCCGGTATGGGCAGGCAGATCGTCGGCTGGATGGGTGTGGCCCTCGCCGTTTCCGCCCTTTCCGGCATCTATCTATGGTGGCCCCGCAATAACCGGTTCCTGCGCGCCCTGAAATGGCGCCGCGCGCCCACACTGTCATCAAACCTGCACCACAGCGCAGGCTTCTGGCTCTCTCTCCCCTTGGCCGTTATCGCCATTACAGGCGTTTATCTGGGCTTTCCCCAGACCGGCCGCGCCGCTCTTTCGTCCATCGCCCCGATGAGCCCGCAAGCCCCCCGCTTCGGCGGCGCGGGACCGGCTACCACCCCTCACCTCAGCGTCGATGAAGCCGTCGACGCCGCGCTCGCTGCTGCTCCGGGGGCGGCGGCGAGCGCCATCAATTTCCCATCGGGGAAACCAGCCATGTGGCGGGTCAGCCTCAGCCAGAACGGCGCGCCGGTGATGATAAGCGTGGACGACGCCACCGGCGCCGCCCGCCGCCTTGGCGATGGCAAAAAGGCAACGCCCGGCGACGACATCGCGAGCCTTATCCGCGCCATCCACGACGGAACGGACATGGGCCCAATCTGGCAAACCATCGTGTTTCTAACCGGCCTTCTGCCAGCCCTTCTCACCATCACGGGCGTCATCATGTGGCTTGGCCGCCGCCAGCGC
>JAATFR010000179.1 GCA_015655095.1 Hyphomicrobiales bacterium
ACGTGCGGCAGGCGAAAAGGTTCCCGCATCGGATGTTGCCGGTTCATTCCTGACCGAGGCCGACAGCCTGCGCCGCCGAGCTGATGTCAAGCATCAGATCGTTTCGAGCCTTTGCTTGCGTCGCCATATCCGGCAGGCGAACGTTATAGGCCGGGTGCCAGGTGATCAGAACCGGTCGTCCCTGCAATCCCGTCTCGGTCTGTCCCCGCCGGGGACCGAGCGCTGCGTCGTTCCCTGTCAGGGCGAAAGCAGCTGAGGCCCCGAGCGCCACCACCAGTTGCGGCCGAATGAGGGCCAGTTCCAGGTCCAGCCACCAGCGGCAATCCTCGATCTCCCGCCGCGCGGGGTTCCGGTGAAGACGCTGCTTGCCGCGCGGCGCGAACTTGAAATGCTTCACCGCATTGGTGAGCCAGACCTGAGTGGGGTCGATCCTTGCCTCCGCCATGACAGCGCGCAGAAGCTGACCGGCGGGGCCGATAAAGGGGCGTCCTTCAAGATCTTCGCGGTCTCCGGGCTGTTCTCCGACCATCATCAGGCGCGCGGTGGCGGAGCCCTCGCCCCAGACGGTTTGGGTGGCGGTCTCGCACAGCCCGCAGCGCCGGCAGTGCAGCGCGGTCGCGCGCAGCTCATCCAGCGTCTCAGGGAGGATGGGGGTGACCGGCATCGTGGCGCGGTAGCGGGTGGAAACCACCGCGGCGCCGGGGCGGGGTAGCGTGGCTGCCGCCTCGCGCATCCGTGCCACCCGCTCCTCGGCATCCTTGAGCATATCGGGGATCAGCCGTGTTTCGGGCAGGTTCTTCCAGTATCTCTTCGGCATCTCGGAGCGCATCGCATCCAGCTTGACGCGAGCCGGATTGAAAATATTGGCGAAATAGGTGGCCCAGAGCGTCTCTGAAGCATCGTCGGGAAGATCGGGGTGCGTGCCGCCGGGGATGAAGCTGAGGGCGCCCGCCTCGAAACGCGCGGTCAGGCGCGGCGTCGCGATCATCCAGTCCATATCGGCAAAGCGTTTCGCGAAAAACCGGCTGCCGGGCTCCAGCGTGTTGTGTTCGGGCTCGAACCAGGCGGCGAAGCGGCGCCTGCCCGTGGTGGGCAGCTCGCGGAACCGCACAAAAGCATGCATCTTGTGAATATCGCGCCCGACGGATTTCGCCATCAGGTTCATCCGCCGCCCCAGCGGATCGGCCGGCGACAGCGGGTCGCCCTCGCGGCGGTCGATTTGCCAGAGCGCCTGATAGAGCAGCGCCAGCCGTTCGGGTGCAGAATGCCAGATCACCGACATGGCGAGCTTCACGAAAGACCGCGGCACCCGCGTGTGATGGGGGCCGGGCGCATCGGGCAGGGGGTCTGCGGTAAACAAGCCACCCGTACCGGCCCAGTCCAGCTCACTGGGCGGGATGCGATGACTGATCGCGACGCGGGCAGCCTCGCGCCAGGCATCGAAGATGCCCTGTTCCGGCAGGGTGACGCTGTAGCTCATATCAAGGACAGCTGTTCCGGAGGCGGTGCGAAACGGGCGCGCAGGTCGGTGCTGTCGGTCAGCCCGCCGGGCGACCAGCCTGGCAGGGAGATGAAGGGACGCGCCTTTTTCATCAGCGCGCCCATCCGAGCAAGATCCTCGTAACGCAAAGCACGGGTGCGGCGTGCGGCGATGATGCGGTCGACAGTGCGGGTGCCAAAGCCGGGCACACGCAGGAGTATATCCTTCGCGGCGCGGTTCACATCCAGCGGGAAAAGCCCGCGATGCTGCAAGGCCCAGGCGAGTTTTGGGTCGATCTCCAGATCGAGATGGCCCGCCTTCGCGCCGGTTGCGATCTCGTCGGCACTGAAGCCGTAGAAGCGCAGCAACCAGTCTGCCTGATAAAGCCGGTGTTCGCGCAGCAAAGGCGGCTGGATCAGCGGCAGCGCCGATGAGGCATCAGGGATCGGCGAGAAGGCCGAATAATAGACGCGACGAAGTTTGTAGCCCGTATAAAGCCGGGCCGAGCTTTGCAGGATCGTCACGTCATCCGTGCCATCGGCACCGATGATCATCTGGGTGCTCTGGCCTGCGGGGGCGAAGCGGGGCGGGCGCTTGCCGGTGAGCGTCCGATCCTTCGCAGCCTCTCCTTCCAGCCGGACCTGCGCCATTGCGGCGCGGATGGTCTCCGGGCGCTTTTCGGGGGCAAGCCGGCGGACGCTCGCATCCTGCGGCAGTTCGACGTTGATCGAAAGACGGTCGGCGTAAAATCCGGCCTCGCGGATCAGATCGGGGCTGGCGTCGGGGATGGTCTTGAGGTGGATATAACCCTTGAACCCGTGGTCCTGCCGCAAGGTCCGGGACATGCGGACCATATCCGCCATGGTCTGGTCAGGCGAGCGGATGACGCCCGAGGAAAGGAACAGCCCCTCGATATAATTGCGCCGGTAAAATTCCAGCGTCAGCGTGACAACCTCGTCGACCGAGAACCGTGCGCGCTCGACATTCGAGGACAGCCTGTTGATGCAATAGGCGCAATCGAAGATGCAGAAATTGGTCATCAGAATTTTCAAAAGGCTGATGCAGCGCCCGTCCGGCGTATAGGCATGGCAGATGCCGCTGCCGCCGGAAGAGCCGAGACCACCCTGGCGAGCATCCCGCTTTTCGCCGCCGGAGGAAGCGCAAGAGGCATCGTATTTCGCCGCATCCGAGAGAATCGCCAGCTTGTCCTGAAGGGTTCTTGCCATGGGCGGCAAGATATATGTTCACGAATTGTTCGTCAATTTTTGAGCTCGCAGATCGAGCGCCAGGCATTTGCGACGTTGCAGGTTGAGCATCTGCACCACCAGCAGCGCCAGACGATCGCCGTCCAGCCGGACGAACTGGAAGAGGCGCTGAAGGCGGCGATGGTGCGCGGCGGGCAGCTCCGGCGCTCCAAGGCGGAACTCATTGGCACAATAGGCCAGATCACCGCCCAGATCGCCAGCGGCGAGGGGCAGATCCTCGAACGGCAGATCGCGGCCGGCAACCTCGACGAGGAGCG
>JAATFR010000236.1 GCA_015655095.1 Hyphomicrobiales bacterium
ATGTCCTCGATATTGCCGTAGGCGGTGGAGAACTGGCCTGACGCCCGGGTGGAAACCCAGCCGCCCACGCTACTCACGCCGATGGACTGGGGCCAGTGGCCGGTGGTGAGGCCAAGCGCCGCGACGGCTTCCTCGGCTTCAAGCCCGTTTTTGCCGGCGTCAAAGCTTGCCAGCAGATTGATCTCGTCGATCTCGCGAATGTGGTTCATGGACGACATGTCGAGCAGGATCGCACCGGGCGAGGCGACCACGCCGCCACAGACGCCACTGCCAAGTCCGAAGGGGATGACGGCGATGCCGCGTTCATTGGCGAAGGCGAGCAGCTTTTGCACATCGGCCGTTTCATGGGGCTGGACCACGCAGCCAGGCAGGGCGGGGCGCTCTCCGCGCCAGCGGCGCAGATGGCTGGCTGCCCAGTAATCGTGCGCGCGCGCGTCCAGCAGCGCTTCGTCGGTGTGTACCTTCCCGCTGCCGAGAAGAACGCCGAGCGCTTCAAGATCGTCTTTTTTCATGGCTGTTCTCCACCCGCCGACATGCCGCCTCTATGCCATTTCTCCGGCCGGTTGTCGCCTGCAGAATGGTTCTTCATTCTCCGTAGCCGGAAGGCCGTTTTCCATATTTATGACGTTTGTTTGTGCATATGTTGATATGCGCAATTTTTGCCCAATTTACCCTTGACGCAAACCCGGACGCCTTCTAGCGTGCTAAACATGCGTTTAACAGGGCGGTTGGCTATACCTTCTCGCTGTTTTTCCATGAGGGGTCTGACCGGCTGTACAATGCCGGATACATACCGTTTCCTTATCTTCCCGAAGCACGAGAAAACACCCATTTTGGCCTGTTTGACACGCTCCATGCCCCGCCTTCTGACGTCAGCGCATGGCACATCGCTTGCACATATCTTTATAACTTATGTAACCGCTTACACCCGGCGAGGTTGACGATGAGACTGCTTTTTCGCGCTGTATCAATGGCCATGCTGTTGACGATTTCGCTCATGACCGTCGGGTCGGGGCAGGCGTTCGCAGCGGAAAAGAAAACCTACAAGCTTGGCTATGTCGTCTATGTCGGCTTCATGCCCTACGCCTGGATGAACAGTGCCGGCCTGCTGAAGAAGTGGGGTGACAAATACGGCATCAATATCGAGGTCATTCAGACCAACGACTATGTCGGCGGCATTAACCAGTTCATCGCAGGCGATCTGGATGCGGTCGGCGTGGCCGGGATGGATGCGCTGACGATGCCCGCTGCGGGTGGCGTCGATAGTTCGATCGTTCTGCTCAACGACTATTCCAACGGCAATGACGTCATTCTCTCCAAGAAGGCGAAGTCCATCGCGGAACTCAAGGGCGATACCGTCTATCTCGTTGAATACACTGTTTCCCACTATATGCTTCAGCGTGCGCTGACCATGGCCGGGATGCCAGGGCTTGCCTCTGTCAAGACCGTCAATGTGTCTGACGCCGACATCGCCTCGGCCTATCTGACCACCGACACCATCCAGAACGTGGCGTCATGGAAGCCCATGACCGACGACATGATAAAGGGCGTTCCCGGTACCCAGGTGCTGTTCGACTCATCGAAGATTCCTGGCGAGATCATGGACGCGCTGATCATGAAGACGGATGCGATCAAAAAAGATCCGGCTTTCGCCAAGGCGCTGATTGGCGCCTATTACGAGGCGCAGGCCCAGTGGATGAAGGGTGACGAGACCTCGAAGAAAATGGTCGATGTTATGGCCAAGGCCATGGGCGGCGACGTGCCTGCCTTTGAATCGCAGGTCAAGACCACGCATTTCTTCCATACGCCGCAGGCTGCCTATGATTTCATGACGACCCCCAAGACCAGGTCCAACTGGGACCTCATCCGCACCTTCTCGTTCCAGCAGGGTCTGTTCGGTCAGGGCGCGACGAGCGTGGACGCCATCGGTATCCAGATGCCGGATGGATCGGTGCTGGGCGACAAGGGCAACATCAAGCTGCGCCTCGACGCTTCCTTCACCAAAATGGCCGCAGACGGCAAGCTCTGAAGAACGTCAGCAAGGAAGACCGCAGCATGAAACGCATCGTCAATTATGCGCCAGGCAAGGGCGCTACGATTATACTCGGCGCGCTCCCCCTCATCCTCATTGCTGCGGTCTATCTTCTCGGTTCGGAGGCAAGACTCGCCATCAATCCGAACGACAAGCTCATGCCGTCGCCTGCGTCGTTTGTCGCAGCCATGGGCCGGATGGCGGGGCAAACCGATCCGCTGAGCGGCCAGACCTTGTTCTGGCTCGACACGTGGCTGAGCCTTGCGCGGCTGTTCACAAGCCTCGGCGTCTCGCTCATCCTGGGGCTTGTCGGCGGCATACTGGTCGGCTTCATTCCCTATCTGAGGTCAAGTTTCGGGCCGACTCTTGCGGTGTTGTCGCTCATTCCCCCGCTTGCGGTTCTGCCCATTCTGTTCATTATTTTCGGCATGGACGAATTATCCAAGATCGTGCTGATCGTCTTTGGCATCGCGCCATT
This sequence comes from Hyphomicrobiales bacterium, assembly GCA_015655095.1. Lineage (GTDB taxonomy): Bacteria > Pseudomonadota > Alphaproteobacteria > Parvibaculales > Parvibaculaceae > JAATFR01. The sequence goes on from JAATFR010000236.1 coordinate 2,511, forward strand.
CATCATGCGCGATATTGCCATTCGCGTGTCTGAGCTGCCGCGCGAGCAGATCATCAAGGCGCAGACATTGGGCGCATCGACATGGCAGATGATCGTGCATGTGGTGTTGCCGCAGGTTCTGCCTCGCCTGATCGACGCGCTGCGCCTGTCGCTCGGGGCGGCCTGGCTCTTCCTGATCGCGGCGGAAGCCATCGCCTCGCAAGGCGGCCTTGGCTATCGCATCTTTCTTGTGCGGCGCTATCTGGCGATGGATGTCATCCTGCCCTATGTGGCCTGGATCACGCTGCTGGCTTTCATCATGGATTACGCCCTGAAGCGCCTCTCGATTGCCGCCTTCCCATGGAATAATGTTCGGGAGAACTGAGTATGACGCATATTCTGATTGACGATGTCTGGAAGGAATATGGCGACATCACGATCCTTGAAAGGATCAATATCGAACTGCCGGATCATGAGTTTCTCGTCATCGTGGGTCCAAGCGGTGCGGGGAAGACCACCCTGTTGCGGATGCTGCTCAGTCAGGAGATCCCCACGCGAGGCCACATTCTGATCGATGGTGAACCGATCGCAGCCGAGCCGATGAAGGATCGGGGCGTTGTCTTCCAGCGCTATTCGGTGTTTCCGCACAAGACGGTGCTCGGCAACGTGATGCTGGGGCCGGAGTGGCAGGGCTCGGCGTTTCTGGGCCACCTGTTCGGTGAAAAGAGGCGCGCGCTGAAAACCCGCGCCATGGCCCTGCTCGAAAGGGTCGGCCTTGCCGAATCCGCCAACAAATATCCCCATCAGCTTTCCGGCGGAATGCAGCAGAGGCTTGCGATCGCGCAGGCCCTTATCATGCAGCCCAAGGTTCTGTTGCTGGACGAGCCATTTGGGGCGCTCGATCCCGGCACCCGCAAGGCGATGCACGTTCTCGTGCGAGAACTGTGGGAGGAAAATGCGATGACCATCGTGATGGTGACGCATGATCTGTCGGAGGCGTTTCTGCTCGGCACGCGCGTCATCGCCGTCGACAAGTACCGTAACGACCCGCAGGCGCAACATCGCTTCGGTGCGACGATCACGAAGGATTTCGATGTGCGGCCGCGCATCGTGCGTGACTCATGGACACGGGAGAACGGGCGCAAGCCGGTTTCAGAAGTTGAGACAGCGGCTGTGGAGACGCCTGCCATGACCTCGGCGGGCGCCAGTCTTTCCCTTGGCCTGGCTTGAGGCGCGGCCTATAGTGCGGTGATCAAGATCAGAAGTCAGGCGACGATCAACCGACATGTCCAGAAAAACACCCCGGAGGCTGGCGCCCGAAGTCCGCTCGCATGATATTTTGCTGGCCGCGCTTGAATTGTTCGCGCGGAAGGATTTTTCCGGCGTGACGATCCGCGAGATCGCGTCGGCCTGCGGCGTCAACGTGGCGCTGATCTATTATTATTTCCAGAGCAAGGAAGTGCTGTTCGAGGCGGCGATCGAATATGCCATCCAGGGGGCGCTGGAGCGCTATCGCACACGCACCAACGTGGTCACCGATCCGGTGCAATCGCTGGACGAATGGTTCGAGGTCAATCTTGAACTGTTCCCGACCTTGCAGAAGATGGTGAAGATCATCATCGACTACAGTTTCTCGACGCCGGGCAAGGCCCCCATCGACGCGCAGATCAGAACGCTCTACGGGCAGGAGCGTGAAATCCTGTTTTCCTGCATCGAGGCAGGCGTCAAATCCGGTGTTTTCCGCAAGGTCGATCCGCTGAAAAGCGCGGTCTTTATTTCGGCCTATCTCGACGGCCTCTATATGGTCTCGATGACGCGGCCCTGGAGCGACATCACGGAACTGATGGCTGATGCCCGGGCCATCGTCTGGGACCATCTGGGCATAGACCGGGCTGAGCTTGGTCGAGCCTGAGCCTGACTACGCCTTCGCCTTTTCATTCAGCCGAGCTTCCGCCCCGAATGAGGAAAGGGCAACCGCTGTTTCGGGGAGGCTCAGCTCGCCGCTGGCGATCAGCTTTTTCAGATAGGTGAAACTCTGCCCGGTCTGGGCGAACAGGTGTTCGCCGGCGATCAGGGGCGCGCGCTTCGGCTCGCCCGGCTTTTGCAGTTTCGCGAGCGGCATCACTTTTGTGTAATAATCCACATTGAAGAATAGCGGGAAGGAATAGCGCTCCTCCTTCACCTTGCGTACACGGTGTGACGTGGCGAGAAATTCCCCGTTTGTCCACAGCTCCAGCATGTCGCCGATATTGATGACATAGGCCCCCGCCACCGGCGGTGCATCGATCCACTCGCCCTTGCTGTTCATCACCTCAAGGCCCGGGGTGGTCGCGCGCAACAGGGTGAAGCATTCATAATCCGTATGCGCACCGATGCCCACGCTGTCGCTTGCCTCGCCATCATAGGGATAGTGAACGAGCCGAAGCTGGCTCGGCGGCCGGGTGATGTACTTGTCAAAATAGTCGGGCGCTTCATCAAGCGCCATGGCGAAACCCCGGAAGAGGGTGCGGCCAAGCTCGAAGGTGGCGTTGTAATAAGCCGAGACGGGTTCGCGGAACCCCGGCGTGCCGGGCCACTGGTTGGGGCCGAGAAGCCGGTTGCCCGCCAGATAATCCGGGTCCTGCGCGGAGAGGTCGATCGAAAGATCGTAGGCTTCCTTCTTGTCCTTGGTGCCGCCCGCGAAGACTTCCTCGCCTTCCGGCACATAGCCGCGATGGTTGGTTGAAAGTCCGATGTAGACTTTCATTTTCTCTTCTAGGGGCAGGGCGAAGAAGGACTGCGTCGCCGCCAGCATCTCGTTGAAGACGGATTCGGGCACATCGTGGCCGGTGACATAGAGAAAGCCGACATGGCGCGCGGCATGGCCGAGTTCTTCCGCCACGCGGCGCTGGGCAGCGGGATCATTGCAATAAAGCGCGCTGACGTCGATGATTGGAAGCGAGGTGAAGGCGGTTGCCGTGTTCATGCGCGTTCCTCCTGATCTGTGATTTGCCACAAGCGCCGTTGCGGTGTTCCGTCAGCGGATATGTCGGCGACTGAAAGCTTCCGGGATATTCTGTCGACGTCGGGCGCAAGTGACGCGCCCTCGCGGAAGGGCAGGCTGGAATGGGCGATGCGCCAGTCTTCCGCCTCGATTTCCCCAAACGAGATTTCGCAGTCGATCATGGCGCGGGCCTCGGCAAGGGGAGCCGCCGCGACGATGGCCTTGAGGGAGGCTGCCTCCATGGGCGAGCTATCCGCGCCGGGGAGCGGCAATGCCACGGCGCGGTCGCGCGCATACATGAAGCTGTCGCCATGGCGAACCAGAAAGCCCTTGCGGCCGGTACCCGCCTCTTCCAGCACGAAGGCCGTGGCCGGCGCGGGGCTGAGCGCCTGATGCCAGTGCTCAAGATAGGGAATGGCGATGCCGCTCTCGATCAGCACATCGCCGTCGAAGGCCAGTGTGCCCTTGTCCGCCGTGCCGCTCCATGGCTGGAAATCAAGCGCGCGCTGCCATTCGCCGATGCCGTCTTCAATGCTGAAAAGCCCGGCGAAACCTTCCTGCCCGGCAAGCCAGCCGGCCTGATCGCGGTCAAGCTCATTCAGGCAGGTGACCGTTGCGAAGGAGGGGCGGTCTGCGGGCTGGCGCAGGTCGATATAGTGCC
>JAATFR010000052.1 GCA_015655095.1 Hyphomicrobiales bacterium
AACTGAGCCGCCGCCATATCCTGCTGCTTTCAGGCGTGGGCCTCGTCGCCTTCGGGGGCGGCTTCTACGCGGGCTCGGTCCAGCATCATGATCCCGACCTGCGCGAGACGCTCCTTGCCGTGCTGGACGACCGGGCCAGCGCCGCCGAGGCAGGCCGGGCCTGGTCCCGGTCGAGCGGCGTCTCCGAGTTCGACGGCGATGCGCTGGCGCTGGGTCTCGCCCGGCGTCTCAGGCTTCAGGGCTGGAGCGGCGACAATGATGCAACCCTGAAGGCGGCCATGCGCAAAAGCATCCGACATGATTTCGAGACGGATGATATGGTGAGCATCGCGGGCTGGCAGTTCGCCCGCACCAGCGCGGAGCTCTGCGCGTTAGCCGCCTCATCGCACGCGCCAGAGGCTTGAAAGCGGCGGCATGAGCGTCGGTGCCTGGTCCGGGCACGGCCCGTCCGGCCCCAGCGCGATGGAACCCAGCCGGGCAGCGATCACACCGGTTCGAGAGCGGACATAGGGGCCCGGCGCATCGGCGCGCCATTCGAGCGGGTTCGGCAACACCGCCGCCAGTCGCGCCGCCTGGGTGCGGCTGAGACGCGCCGCCGGGATGCCGAAGAAACGCTGCGAGGCCGCCTCCGCGCCATAGATGCCCGGGCCGAACTCGATGACATTGAGATAAAGTTCAAGGATGCGCTCCTTGGGCAATAGCGCCTCGAGCCAGATTGTCAGATAGGCTTCCACGCCCTTGCGCAGAAAAGTCCGGCCCGGCCACAGGAACAGGTTCTTGGAGGTCTGCATCGAGATGGTGCTGCCCCCCAGCACTCGCCCCCGTCCGCTTTGCAGCCGCTCGACCGCATTGTCGAGCGCATCCCAGTCGAAACCGTGATGCTGGCAGAACTTGCCGTCCTCCGAGGCGATCACGGCGCGCTGGAGGTTCGGCGAAATCGCGTCGAGCGACACCCAGTCCTTGTGTAGCCCATAGCCTTCCACCAGCCGGATGAGCATCAGCGGCGTCACCGGCGGCGGCACGACGATCCGGTAGAGGGCAATGATCAACGCGGGCGCAACCAGCAGGCATACCGCAAGCCGCACTGCCCACAGGCCAGCCCTGCGCGCACTCATCTGCTGAAACAATCCCCGCCCCTTGCGCCCTTGAACCGATCCTGCCTGAGAAACCATTTGCAGGCCGTCAAATCAAGACGTCAGGACGCGAGACATCCGCTCAGATGCCCGCCCCCAGATCGGCGAAGGCGCTTGCAAGCGCATGGCGCGGCCGCGGCACCAGGCTCGCAGCCTGCGCCGTTCCGGCCAGACGAAGAGCCAGACGCTCGACCTGCACCCGGATTTCGGGCACCGCCGTCACCTCCCAGAGCGAGGGGCGGGTGAGCGGCCCAAGCGCGAACAGCCATTTCGAGGGCCACCCATAGCCGTCGATCACGGCGCAATCATCCGTTTCAAGACCAAGGCCGAGCGGGTCTTCCTTGAGCAGATTCTGACGAATGAGGCTCAGGATGATTGGCTCGCCGGTGCGCCCGATGCTCATGTTCGGCCCTGTGCAATTAACGATATGGGCAGCCTGAAGCGAAGCGGGCGCCTTTTGCCCCCGGGGCCGGTAGCGCAGTTCGATCCCTGCAGGCCCTGCTTCCAGCGCCTCGATCCGGCCACCCAGCACACGCAAATGCCCGGATGACTCCATGGCCGCCAGCGCCTCCGCCGCCTCAGGGGCCATGCGATGGCGATGGAGGTCCCACCAGGGCCGCAAATGGCGCAGGAAAAGCGCGCGCTCAATAGCCGTCCAGCCCTGCCACAGCGAAGCGGCAACGGGACGGGCGGCATCCGCCACCCGCTGCCACGGCACCCCGGCGGCTTCGGCACGGGCAGCCTCGGCGCGCAAAAAACTGATCAGGTTGCGGGGGGAGCGATCGGCGGGCAGAACTAGCGCGGGCCACGCCCCGCCGCCGCGATGAACCTGCGGCAGATGCCCCCGGCGCGACAAGGCGGTGAGGCTGCCCTTGTGCCCCTGCCGCGCGAGATGAAGCGCCACATCGACCATGGTGAGGCCCGATCCGATCATGACGACCGGCTCATCGGGGCCGATGCCATTGAGCGCGCCCTTTTCCCATGGGTCCGCGACATAGCGCGGACTTGCATAGACCGGGCTTTCAAACGATGTCGGCAGGCGCGGCGGCAGATGGCCGAGCGCCAGCACGACGCGATCAACCTGAAGCGTTCGCCCGTCACGCAGGCGCACCGTGACGAGACGCCCGGCCTCAACCTCGACCGCCTCGCCCCGCACGATCGCGAGGCGCCCGCCCGAGGCGCTGACGGCCTCATTCATTTTTTCATGGAGATAGGCCCCGAAGAGCGCGCGCGGGACAAAAGCATCCTCCAGCACGCCGCCCGACTGGCCCGGCGACGACGCGAGCCGCGCCTGATCGGCCCTGAGCCAGTCGATGAAGCTGACATCGAGGCCCAGTTCCATCCGGTGGACCGGCACATTCAGCAGATGGCGGCTGTCGCAGCAGCCATAGGCAACCCCTTTGCCGATCTCTGCGCCGCGCTCAACCAGCACAATGTCCAGATCGGGAGCCGCCGCGCGCAACTTCAGCGCCAGCAGACTGCCGGAAAAACCACCACCCAGAATCGCGATGCTCGCCATGATCAACTCCGCTCGCCCGCTATCCGGGAACACCCAGACCGACTCGGCCTTTAATCTATAGTAAATCAGAGGGGATTTGTTTTACAGGGCCCGCGACGATAATTCCGGCGGCATGCTGTCCCGAAATGACCTCACCAGCACATTGGCCTGTGAAAATGGAAAATGGCTGCCAGCAAGCTTTTCTTTGCTGGCAGGATCGGGAAATAGACATACAGGGCAATAGGTTAGACCAGGTTCTAGCAATTGCCGGTTTTTCCACATTGTGCGCCAAGGGCTGTATAGGGGCGTTGCGATGGGAGGTTCCGAAGCAATGGGGCGATATGTGGCTTAGGCCGCCAAGGGCATTTCCGCTCAAATCGGCCTGAAGCATCGCCCCGTGGCCGACGGGCAGCGCGTAGCCGACACTACCGGCGTTCCGTCATGCTCGCCAGCGGGCGTATGCCGTACTTGATGATGGCATGGGGTTCTCCTGGTGCCGTGGAAGCCGGTGATCGAGCAACGGCCGGGGCAGCAACCTGCCGTGACGGTACGCGGTGGCGGAGTGTCTTGGGAAGTCGGTTGGTCGCGCCACCCAGCCATTGGTTGAAGCATTGGCCGTCCAGCGTCGGGTGCTTCGACCATCAAGGCGACAACCGTCAATCTTGTCGAAGCGCCTGGAGGTAGGCGCAGAACATGTCGGCCATCGTATCGGCATAGGCTTTGATTTCTGCCCTGGTCCGCCGAGTTTGGGAAAAACTGTTACCCACCGTGCTGAGCGTCGTGAAAATGAGATCGCCCGCCAGCTTGCGCGACGCAGCAGACGCCTTTGGCAAAGCTTCCATCATGAAGGCCTCGACCATCTGATCGCCTTCAGCCCGAGCTTGGCGCGCCTCCGGGCTGTCGCGATAGAGCGGAGCCGCGTCATTGAGCGCACCGCGAACTTCGGCTTCTTCACACTCGGAGCGAAGGAAGGCATGTACGACGGCATGCAAGCGCTCCAAGTACGGCGTACTGGCATCTTCGAGGATGTTTCGCAGCATCTTGGTCGTCTGCATCCACTCATCGATCTGGAGACGAAACAGGATCGACGCCTTGTTGGGGAAATACTGATAGATCGACCCGACGCTGACGCCGGCCTTCTCGGCGACGCGCGCCGTGGTGAACCGGGCAGCACCTTCCTCGGCCAGAACCTGGGCGGCAGCTTGCAGGATAGAAGCAACCAGTTCGCTCGAACGCGCCTGTTGGGGTTGCTTGCGCGAGGCGATCTCGGGACGGCGGCGAGTGCTCATGGCGGCGCGGCGTTTAAATATTTTGTACACGGAAATAATATCATTTACCCCATCCTTCAATGCGATGAATTATTCGCATATTAGCGCGGCATTGATCGCCAGCTCAACTCTCGATTGACAACCTGCCTGGCGGCTCTGGTCGCTGATGCAACCGCACCTGGCTGTCCGTTGACGCCTCCCTTGGAAGCGCGCCCGATCAAGATGCCCGCTCGGACGATCACTCTGCGTCGCAGAGACGCCGCTTTTACTGACGAAAAACCTGAGCTATCTTCTCCAGGCTGCCCTGAAAAACTCGGCCAATCAGCCGCTACCCCAGACAAATCCAGCGCTGAGGCGAGTAGATGCAATGGTTCCAAAACACGAACTCCCATGCGAATTTCCAATACGAAGAATCCGTCATATTGTCTATTAAATACGAATAATTAATCGCGTTTAAGACGCCTCACCCCAAGGCGCTTCCTTCCCTAACCCCAGACCGGATAACTCAAGTGACCTCAACACTGACCAACGCACCGCTGGCTCCCTTGTTGGATCGCCTGTTCGAGCAGGCCGATCAATCCCACAGCCCTGCACTAGTTGGCATCTCCCACGAGGAAACCGAGCGCCTGATGCGCAGCAAGACCGGATACCTCGACTTCTATAGCCGCGCCAGGGACTTGTGGCTGCCGGTTTCTCGCGAGACCGGCGTGCTGCTGTACCAACTGGCACGCAGCATGAATGCGCGCAACATCATTGAATTCGGCACCTCGTTCGGACTCTCGACCCTGTACATGGCGGCGGCACTGCGTGACAACGGGGGCGGCCGCCTGATCGGCAGCGAGTTCGAACCGTCGAAGGTCGCCAAGGCTCGCCAGCATCTGGTCGAAGGCGGCGTAGACGATCTTGTCGAAATCCGCGACGGCGACGCGCTGAAAACGCTGGCTACCAACCTTCCCGAGTCCATCGACCTGCTGCTGCTCGATGGGGCCAAGTCGATCTATTGCGAAGTTCTCGATCTGGTCGAGAGCCACCTGCGCCCCGGCGCGCTGATCGTTGCCGACAACGCAGATTTCAGCCCGGAATACCTGGCGCGCGTTCGCTCCCCGGAAAACGGCTACCTGTCCGTGCCGTTCGGCGAGGACGTGGAGTTGTCGATCCGCCTAGGCTAAAGCACGTCGGACGTTCTCCAGGAAACTCTTTCAGCATGGCAAGACGAGGGCGACATCCTTGAACACTCCCAATCTCCCAACTCAGCGCCCGCAGGGCCGGTTCAGCAAGGCCCTGATACGCATGCTGATGAAGCAGGCGCATGTCGTTGAGGCCGAGACCGTCGCCGAAGGTTTCCGATCGATCACACTGGAAAGCCCGGAGTTCAAGGGTCTCCATTGGATGCCCGGTCAGAAGGTACAGGTCGCGATGGGTTCAGCTTTCGTCGCGCGGACGTTCACGCCGATCGAATGGGACGCGAAAGCAGGGCGAACCCGTATTCTCGGCTACGCGCATGGCAGCGGGCCAGGCAGTGCCTGGGTTTCCGATTGCAAGCCGGGCGACAGATGCGACGTGTTCGGCCCGCGCGCCTCGCTCGACGTCAGTCGCGTCGGTGGAACACGTGTCATGTTTGGCGATGAAACCTCGATCGGACTGGCTTACGCCCTCAGCCATCTCTCTCCGGGCATCCGCTGGGAATGCCTGCTCGAAGTGAACAGCGCCATTCATGTCCGTGAAGTGCTCGTGCGACTTGGCCTCGACCGCGCCAAACTGTTCGAGCGGACAGGGAACGACTCACACCTCGAAGATATCGAGCGCCGCATGCCGAACCTCGATGCCGTTGGGGCCACCTTCATCCTGACGGGCAAAGCGCCGTCCATCCAGCGCCTGCATCGCACTATGAAAGCCTCGGGGGTTCCATCATCCCGCCTGATGGTCAAGCCCTATTGGGCGCCAGGAAAGACTGGATTGGATTAAAGCTAAGGCAGCAGACCGTAGGGGCCGCTACAGCGCTGACGATGATCCCGATGCGCTTGAAAAAAGGCGGACGCTCAGGCGCCCGCCTCTTCATTCATTCCAGATTTCTAACCGGCAGATCAGCCGGCAATCTTGCGGCTGGCCGGACGGCGCTGGTCGGACTTTCCGGCCCCGCCCGTGTTGCGATCACGATTTTGCCCACCGGGACGCCCGCCACCCTTGTGCTGGGCAGGGCCGTTGCGACGCGGCGCATGGCTTTTCTCACGGCGGTCCAGCGCTTCGCGGGCCTGCTTGTCGGAAGGGTCGCCGGGCTTGCGCTCCTGACGGCGATCCGTTGCCGCAATCGCCTGCCGGGTCAGCTTTTCGATGGCCTTGAGAAGCTGGCGCTCCTCATGGTCGCAGAGCGAGATGGCGATGCCCTCGGCCCCGGCGCGCGCAGTGCGGCCGATGCGGTGAACATAGTTTTCCGGCACTTCCGGCAATTCGTAATTGACGACATGGGAAACGCTGTCTACGTCGATGCCGCGTGCGGCGATATCCGTCGCCACAAGCGCCCGCAGTTTGCCCGCCTTGAAGGCGGCCAGCGCCTTTTCGCGCTGGGCCTGACTTTTGTTCCCATGGATGGCCTGCGCCATGACGCCGGCGGCTTCCAGATATTTGGTCACGCGGTCCGCGCCATGCTTGGTCCGGGTGAAGACAATGGCCCGGTCCATGGCCGCATTGGCGAACAGATCCACAAGGATTTCACGCTTGCGGCTGGCCTCGACGAAAATGACCTGCTGGGCGACGCGCTCGGCGGTGGTAGCGACCGGCGCGACCGAAACCTGAACCGGATTGCGCAGAAGCTCGCTCGCCAGCGTGCCGATTTCCTTGGGCATGGTAGCTGAGAAAAACAGGTTCTGACGCCCCTTGGGCATCTTCGCCACAATGAAGCGCAGCGGCTTGATGAAGCCCATGTCGAGCATCTGGTCGACCTCGTCGAGCACCAGAATCTCGACCTTGTCGAGCACGGCAGCGCCGCTTTCCATGTGATCGACCAGACGGCCGGGCGTCGCCACCAGCACATCGACGCCACGCGCCAGTGCTTGAATCTGCGGACGGGGGGAAACGCCACCAAAGACGGTGGCAACCGTGATGCCGAGGCCCGCGCCATAGGTGCGGAAGCTCGCCGCGATCTGGCTGGCGAGTTCGCGCGTGGGGCTCAGCACGAGCACGCGGCAACCGCCGCGCGGCGCGCGCTGCCACTGGACGGACAGGCGATGGAGGATGGGAAGGGCGAAGGCGGCCGTCTTGCCGGTGCCGGTCTGGGCGATGCCCTGAAGGTCGCGGCCTTCAAGGACGCTCGGGATCGAACGCTCCTGAATGGGCGTCGGCGAGGTGTAGCCTTCCTTGGCCAGGGTTTGGAGAATGGGCTCGGCCAGGCCGAGATCTTTGAAACTCGTCAATCGAGTAGCTTTCAATAAGGCGCGGAACGCGCGGCCAGCATCAAACTGGTCGCGGCGCTGTCGCGGCGAGGGAGAAGACGCCCCGCGTGCCTGGGCTGTCGACAGATATTCATGAGAGGCGCTCAACAGGTGGACCGGGATTTGCCTTGGTGGCAACACGTCCATTACGCGGCTGGAGCGCCAAAACCCGCCGAATGGACGGGTGGCGCACCATCGGCGCGTTGTGGAGGAAAGTCAATAGGCCCCCTGGCCATGCCGCCTCCCTTGATGATTTATTGATTGCGCTTTTCCGCTCTTTTGCCACCATTCAAGAAAACAACACAGCAAAAACCGGAGGAAAATCCCGTGACCAATCTTGTTCTTCGCGACGACAGGGACGGGCTTGCCACCCTGACGCTCAACCGGCCGGAAAAGCTCAATTCGCTCAATGTCGAGATGTTCATTGAGCTGAACGAGCATGTCGCCGCCATAGAAGCCGACATCGACAATGTCGGGCTCGTCGTGGTGCGCGGCGCAGGGAAATGTTTTTCCGCCGGGCATGATCTCGCCGACATCGCCCATGGCGAGCGCCCGCCCCGGCCCAATTTCCAGGCGCTGACCATCGAACGGCTGGCGAACCTTCCACAGCCGGTCATTGCCGCCGTTCATGGCCATTGCTACACCGGCGCGCTGGAACTCGCGCTGGCGGGCGACCTGCTGATCGCCTCCCACTCCGCGAAATTCGCCGATACCCATGCCAAATGGTCGCTGACCCCGGTATGGGGCATGAGCCAGCGCCTGCCGCGCCGGATCGGCCTGCCCAAGGCGCGCGAGATGATATTCACCTGCCGCACCTGGTCAGGCGAGGAAGCCGCCGCCATGGGCCTTGCCAATCTGTGCGTGCGTGAGGAGGAATTCGGCGAAACCATCGACAACATGGCCCGCGCCATCCTCGCCAATAGCTGGTACAGCAACCGGGCGAACAAGAAGCTTCTGCGCGACACGGACGGCCTGCCGCTTGCCGCCGGGCTCGCCCATGAAATCGTCCAGAGCGCGGGCGTCGGCCCGGACATGCAGGAACGCATTTCAGCCTTCACCACCCGCTCCGCACGCAAGGCCTGAGGAGCCCCGGGGCGCCTGCCGGACCCGCAATTACTGCGGAATGGCAACGATCATCTACCCTGCCAAGCCAGAACGAGAGAGACGGGCATTCAATCCCGGGCATTTCGGGGAAAAACTTACTGGTGTTCTTAACCATCAAGGAGAGTTTCATGACGGAAGGCCATTTACATCATCGCAGCGGACACCATTCGCAGGTGTCGCGGCGGAATATTCTGGGCTGGTCGGCCGGTCTGGGCCTAAGCGCCGCCCTCATTCCTCAATGCGCTCTGGCAGACAATCCCCCGGCAACGAACACCCCCAACGTCATTTCGCCGCAGGAAGCCCTGGACCGTCTGATGGCGGGCAACAGGCGCTATGTTTCCGGTAGCCGGACTGTGATAGTTCTCAGCAAGAACGAGCGCGCCGAACGGCTGAAAAGCCAATATCCGATCGCATCCATCCTCGCCTGCTCGGATTCCCGCGTCATCGCAGAATCCGCTTTCGATCAGGGGCCTGGCGATCTCTTCGTAATCCGGATAGCAGGTAATGTCGCCGATGGGGACGGACTTGGAAGCATCGAATACGCCATCAAATATCTCGGCACACCGCTCGTCATGGTCCTCGGCCATACTCATTGCGGCGCGGTCAGCGCCGCCATCAAGGTGGCAGACCAGAAACTCAAGCTGTCGGGCAATCTGGCGGATCTCATCGACGAGATAAAACCCGCCGTCGAGGCAGCCCGCACCACAAAGCCCACCGATCTGCTCGAGGCCGCTGTCATTGAGAACGTGCGCCGGAGCGTCAAGCAACTCCCGCTCAGAAGCGAGCCGCTTCGCGCGGCGCTTGAGGCCGGACAGATTGAAATTGTGGGCGCGATCTATGACCTCGCCTCCGGCGAGGTGAGGCTTACCTAAATTAGAATATTCCTGTCTGTAATTCTTCTGTAACCAGCGAGGAAAAATAAGAATTTATGGCGAATAAGTTCATTATGTATTTAGAAAATATTCTGCACATCTCACATAAATTAAGGCAGCCCCGATCAAAACATAAATTGATGCGGAATATTATTTGGTTGCCTCCCCGCTGAATATATGGGATAGGTTCTTATCGAATATCGCTATGGTTCGGTTGCTCTCCTGCTCGGTTTCGGATCGAGCCCCGGATCTGCCTTCGACCCTCACCGAAATTTTGATCATGTCGCGCACCTTGCGCGTCGTGAATACGACTGCACCCACAAAGGGGACTAAAATGGCTATCGGAACAGTTAAGTGGTTCAACGACCAAAAAGGCTTCGGCTTCATTCAGCCTGACGACGGCGGCACGGACGTGTTCGTGCACATCTCGGCTGTAGAGCGCTCGAACCTTGGTTCGATCCGCGAAGGCCAGAAGATCCGTTACGAGCTTGAGCGCGATGACCGCAACGGCAAAATGTCGGCGGCTCAGCTTCAGGCTGCGTAATCCGGCCAGCGGCAGGCGTCACAGCCTGTCCGACCCGAATTCGATGAAACGGGCTATCCTCCGGGATAGCCCGTTTTTTGTGCTTAATTCATCACTCGGAAGCGCGTTTGATTGTAGCCTGCCTCCTTGCACATGTTGAGGGTTTGTCCATAATTCGTTCATAAAATTCCCGCTGACCCGGGGCGGAGAAGACCACTGCGCTTTGTTCTGCAGGATACTGCGGGTGTAATTTGCGCGGGATCGTCATGAGCCTGACAAAAATGGCTCATCCGTCTTGAGCGGCAGGAATTTTTCAAACGGGCTTGTGCCGGTTGTCATGGTCCCCGACCGGCAATTATCGACACGGAGGACATCTGACCCATGTATAAATTCGAGGTCTACAAGGACAAGGCTGGCGAATTCCGGTTTCGCTTTCGCGCTTCCAATGGCGAACTCATGTTCGCGTCCGAGGGCTATGCGGCAAAGGCATCAGCCCTGAAAGCCATCGATTCCATCAAGAAAAACGCGCCCGGCGCAACCGTCGAGGACAAAACAGCCGTGACCTGAAGATCGCTCCCCACATGGGGCAGCATCGGGCAATTCCGGCATGACCGGCGTTCAGGCGCTGAGAGCCTGGGGCTGGAGAGCATCACGGTCGAGCCAGCCCTGCACCATGGCCTGCATCGCCCGGTAGTCGTCGGGGAAATCGAGTTCCGCCCAGTCAAAGCCCTGGATCGACAGGGTTCCGACGCAACCTTGCGCCCTGGCGATGCGGTCGATCACCGAAAGGTACCACTGCTTCAGGCCCTCCGGCGGCTCCATGGCCCGGCTGAGTTCAGCCACGAAAATGGCCGCGCCTTCCGCCGTGAAGCGCAGAAAGCCGATTGATTCACCATCTATGGCCGGACCTTCAAGCGTCTTTCCGATG
>JAATFR010000118.1 GCA_015655095.1 Hyphomicrobiales bacterium
AGCCCCGCGCGCTTGCGCATACCACCGGAAAGTTCGGAAGGAAAGAGATCAGCCGCCGCCGCCCTGAGACCCACGAGCTTGACCTTGAGGGCGGCAAGCTCGTCCATCAGCTCTTCCCCCATATGCAGATGCTCGCGATAGGCAACCTGGATGTTCTCCGCCACAGTCAGGGACGAGAACAGGGCGCCATCCTGAAACAGAACGCCCCAGCGTTTCTCAACAGCGCTGCGCTCTGCGTCATCCATACGCTCGATATCATGACCGAACACCCGGATGACGCCAGCCTGCGGACGGCGCAGCCCTACAATGGAGCGAAGCAGCACCGACTTGCCAGTGCCTGACCCGCCGACGATACCCAGTATTTCACCACGGCGCACATCAAGATCGAGCCCATCATGAATTCTGTGTTCGTCGAACTGGTTTATCAGGCCTCGCACTTCAATGATGTTATCCGGGTTATCGTTTTCAGACCCCACTGCCTTACCGGCAGGTGCAGCTCTGGTGCTGTCAGCATGAGACATCGCTCAGATTCCCAATTCTGAAAAGAACATGGCGAAAAAGGCATCCAGCACGATGACCATGAAGATCGAGCGCACCACGGAGCGTGTGGTTTCCTGTCCCACCGATTCCGCGCTGCCCGTGACCGCAAGACCTGAGCGACAGCCGATAAGCGCAATAACCAGCGCCATGAACGGCGCCTTCATGATGCCAACCATGAAGGTCCAGAACCCGGTCACATCCTTTACCCGCGACAGATAGGCCGCCGGCGTCATATCGAGCATGAAGACCGAAACGAATGCACCGCCCAACAGGCCCATTATCGCCGCGGCGAAAGTGAGCATCGGCAAGGTCAAGATCAGCGCCAGCACGCGCGGCAGCACCAGCATCTCCATGGGATCAAGGCCCAGCGTGCGCATAGCATCGATTTCCTCGCGCGTCTTCATCGAGCCGATTTCCGCCGTGAAGGTGCTGCCCGAACGGCCGGCGACGATAATAGAGGTGAGCAGCACCCCGACTTCACGCAGGAAGGAGATGGCGACAAGGTTGACCGTGAACACCTGTGCGCCAAACTGGGAGAGCTGGGACGCGCCCTGCTGTGCCAGCACCGCGCCGACCAGAAATGTCAGCAGACAGACCAGCGGAAGGGCATTGAGACCCGCCATCTCCATATGGTGCATGAGGGGAACGAGACGAAGACGATGGGGTGAGCGGATCGCCCGGCCCAGCGTGATCAAAACCTCTCCAAAAAAGGCAAGCCCGCCGACAAGCTCCTGACCGGCCCCGATCAGCGCATCGCCCATGCGCGCCGCGATCTGGATATAGACCGGGGGCTGGCGTTTTTGCGTGAAATCCGGCAAATCACCGCCCGAGACCTGATCGTAGATGGCGCGGGCACGCTCATCGACATTTTCGTAACTGACCTCAATCTTCTGGCGGGAAAGATCGTTGGCCGTCCTGAACAAAAGCCATGCGCCCGCCGTATCGAGACGGGAAACCTCAGCCAGATCAAGCACAACCCTGCTGGTCCGGGGGGGCTTCTTCCCCAGCGAACGCAGGCGATCATCAAGAGGCATAATATGGTCAAGAGACCAGTTCCCCTTCGCTTTCAGACGAAAGGCGCCAGACGATTCATCGAATGTGAAGGATGCAGCGTCTTGAATGGTCATGTGTTTACTGTCATCTCATTGCACCAGATGCCGCCCGCCATTAGAGGCCGACCAACACGGCGACGGCACCAGAATCAGAGGTGCTGCCAGCAGCGCACAATAAGGCCCCCCAAAATCCGCGCCAGTGTGCCGCACGGACAGGTTTGCGGCAAGCCCATTGATCCCATTACCTCTCATATATTGAAATCAGATAATACGTGCTTGTATGCCGCATGGCGGCAGAAGGACATGGCACTAGAATCCAGCCCGTTATTTTCAGTGGAATTTGAACAAGAGGGATAAAATCAGATGAAGTCGCTCCTGAAAATGACTGCCCTGCTCTGTTTTATTTCCGCGCTTTTTTCCGGATCGGGCCTCATGCCCGGCCTGACCACGCCCGCCCATGCGGACGAATGGTCCGACGGCGACGCCGTGAAGGGCGAGAAAATATTCAAGAAATGCGCCGCCTGCCACACAGTGACGGAAGGGGGACCCAATATGATCGGTCCCCACCTTTCCGGCGTTCTGGGCCGCAAGGCCGGGACCATATCCGATTACCAATATTCCTCCGCCATGCGGGCCAAGGGCGCGGCAGGACTTGTCTGGGGCGGGCAGACCCTGTTCGACTATCTCAAGAGCCCCCGCGCCTATGTGCCCGGCACCATGATGTCGTTCGCGGGCCTCGCCAAGGATGACGACCGGCGTAACCTGATCGCCTATCTGGCACAGGCCAACAAGATAACCGGCGCCGTTCCGGCGGGCGAACCCGCGAAGTAGACTGCACCATGCGCACGCTTGAAGCGGCCCCCCAGTCCTGGCCCATCGAAGGCAGCTTTACCATCTCGCGCGGCTCCAAAAAATCCGCCGACGTAGTGATGGCGATCATCAGGGAAGACGGCTTTGCCGGACGCGGCGAATGCGTGCCCTATGGCCGCTATGGCGAAACCATCGAAAGCGTGACCGCTGCGATCATGTCGGTGGAACGCGAGATCGCCGGGGGCGCCGGGCTGACGGCGTTACAGACGCTGCTGCCGCCCGGCGCTGCGCGAAATGCCCTCGACTGCGCCTTGTGGGACCTTGCCGCCAAGCGCAGCGGGCGCTCCATCGTGGAACTGGCAAAGCTCCCTGCCCCCGCGCCGCTGACAACCGCCTATACGCTGAGCCTCGGTGAACCCGACGCGATGGAGGACGCCGCGCGCCGGGCGAGCGCGCGCCCCCTGCTGAAGCTGAAGCTGGGCGGCGGCGCGGACATTGCCCGCGTGGAGGCCGTGCGCCGCGGCGCGCCACGGGCGATGCTGATCGTGGACGCCAACGAAGCCTGGTCGCCGGACGATGTGCTGCCGCTCGCGCGCGAACTCCACCGGCTCGGCGTCTCGCTGATCGAGCAACCGCTACCAGCCGACGGCGATGAAAGCCTGCGCGGTCTTGATTGCCCGGTGACGCTCTGCGCCGATGAATCTGTACACGGAATTGATAGCCTTGACCGGCTTTCGGGCCTTTATCAGGCGATCAATATCAAGCTCGACAAAACCGGCGGGTTCAGCGAGGCGCTGGCGCTGGCAACGCTTGCCCGCGCGCGCGGATTCCAGATCATGGCGGGCTGCATGGTTTCGACCTCGCTTGCCATGGCCCCCGCCTTCTATGTGGCGCAGGGCGCGGCCTTCGTCGACCTTGATGGTCCGCTGCTGCTGGCCCGCGACCGCGAACCGGGCATCCGCTATGAGGGCAGCCTGATGCACCAGCCGCCTGCCGAGCTCTGGGGATAAACAACGCGGGATTATGCAGCAGCCGCCTCTTCGGGGTAGCGCGGCACGAGGGTGAGTCCCTCCTCCAGCAAGGCGCGCCCGGCGGCCACATCATGACCGATGCGCGGCCCCTTCTCGCTCAGCAGCCTGCGCCATGCCCTAGCGCCGGGCATGGCCTGATAGAGCCCCAGAATGTGCCGGGCCATGCTGTAGAACGAGGCGCCCGAGGCCATCTGGCGCTCAACATAAGGAATGAAACTCTCGATCACCTCATGGCGCGACAGCACCGGGCCCGCATGGCCCAGCAGCGGATCGACTTCCGCCAGCATGTAGGGCGACTGATAGGCGGCGCGGCCGAACATGACGCCATCGAGCGCATCGAGATGGGGCAGCGCCGCCGCCACATTCGCGAACCCGCCGTTCACAATGATCTCAAGCTGCGGCATGGCCTGCTTGAGGGCATGGACGCGGGCATACTCAAGCGGCGGCACCTCGCGATTTTCCTTTGGCGACAGGCCTTCGAGCCAGGCCTTGCGGGCATGGACGATCAGGGTGCGGACGCCCGCCGCAGAGACGGCACGGGCCATCGCAGGCAGCGCTTCGGCGGGGTCCTGCTCATCGACGCCGATCCGGCACTTGACCGTGACGGGAATGGAGACGGCCGCCGCCATGGCCGCGACGCATTCCGCCACCAGTTCGGGCTCGCGCATGAGGCAGGCGCCGAAGCGGCCGGACTGCACCCTGTCCGACGGGCAGCCGACATTGAGGTTGACCGCGCCATAGCCATAGTCCTCGGCGATTTTCGCCGATTGCGCCAGCGCGACCGGATCGGAGCCGCCCAGTTGCAGCACCAGCGGATGCTCCGCCGCGTCATAGCCCAGCAACTGCTCGCGGTTGCCATGGAGCACCGCGCCGGTGGTGACCATCTCGGTGTAAAGCACGGCGCGCGACGAGATGAGGCGCAGGAAGAACCGGTCGTGGCGGTCCGTCCAGTCCATCATGGGGGCGACGGAGATATTTTTTTCTCGTGTTTTCAAAGACCTGCAATATCCTCTCAAGGGCCTGCACCTGCGCGCTGCGCGCACTCAAAACCGCCTGAACTTCTCCTGTTTGTACTCCGACATGCACAGATGGCGCACGTAAAATAGTCCTGGATCAACAGGCGTCACCGGAAAGCTTACCGTCCACTGCATATATATGGCATTCTTGTGTTGGCACCAGCCCCCCCGAAGCCCTTGCCGTGGGGCGGCATTCTGGCATTGCCCGTATCGATTTGATACGCTATCTACCGGCGACATTGCCCTTTGATCAGGACGCATCATGAGGTGGGAAGATCTCGGCGACGAACCATGTTCCGTGGCGCGCACCATCGCCGTCATCGGTGACCGCTGGACAATGATGATTCTGCGGGACTGTTTCAACGGTTCAAAGCGGTTCGACCAGTTCCAGGAGAGTCTTCGCATTTCGCGGGCGATCGTGACCGACCGCCTGACGCTTCTCGTTCAGGAGGGCGTGCTCGCCAAAACACTCTATCAGGAAAAACCGCTTCGCTACGAATACCGGCTGACAGACAAGGGACTCGATCTCTATCCCATTCTCATATCCATGTTCCGGTGGGGTGACAAATATTATGCCGGTGACGGCGGCCCTCCCCTGCTCTTCCGCCACAAAACATGCGGACATGATTTCCATTCCGTGCTTGCCTGCTCCGTGTGCAACGGCGAGTTGAACCCGCGGGAAGTCGAGGTCCGGGCCGGTCCCGGCCTCAAGCCGCGGCGCGCCCAGAAAAAATAAAAATAGAGCGTCCCCTCGCGCCCTTTCGTTTTCGCAAAGCGGCTCTCGCAATACCCAATTGACATGAGTTCAGAATCTGTACTCTAGTGCGTGTCATAAGAAACGCAGGAGAATGCACATGAGCGAAGGAACTCCCGTTGGCCGGGTTCGGACCGAAACCGAGGATCGCATCCTCAAGATCACGATCGACAATGCCGCGAAGAAAAACGCCTTCTCGCCTGAGATGATGCTGGAACTGTCCGAGGCGCTCACAGAGCTCGACAACAACGGTGAACTCTGGGCCGGCGTGATCTGCGCCGAAGGCGATCACTTCACGGCGGGCCTGGACATGCCGAAGTTCTTCGGCCCCGGCGCAAGCGTAAAACCGCTCCCGGAAGGCAATATCGATCCGCTAGGCCTGAAAAACCGCTGCCGCAAACCCATCATTACGGCCGTTCAGGGAATCTGCTTCACCGTCGGCATCGAGATCATGCTCGCAGGCGATATAGCCGTCGCGGCGGACTCCGTCCGCTTCTGCCAGATGGAAGCAAAGCGTGGCATCGCACCCTTCGGCGGCGCGCATTTCCGCTATCTTACCCGCATGGGCTGGGGCGACGCCATGTATCATCTTCTGCTCTGCGACGAGTTCAATGCCGAACGCGCGTTGAAGATCGGACTTGTGCAGGAAGTCGTGCCCGCCGGGCAGCAGGTTGAGCGCGCCATGGAACTTGCGCGTCTCATTACCCGGAATGCGCCGCTTGGCGTACAGGTCACAAAGGAGGCTGCCCTTACCTACACCGCCGCAGGTGAGCAGGCCGCTATCGCCTATGTACCGGCCATCCGCGACCGCGTCCTGAATTCGGAAGATATGATGGAAGGCATCATGTCCTTCCTGGAGCGCCGTCCGGCCAACTTTAAAAATAAATAATTTCGCGATAGCGTCGGAAATGATGAGGAAACCCGAATGACCGTTATCACTGTCACTGCCCCGACGGGGCGCATCGGTGCCGGGGAACGACGGGTCCTCGCTGAAACGCTGACCGATGCCGTGCTGGTCCCTGAAGTTGGCCAGCACATGCCGCTTGCCCGCATCGGGTTTCAGGTCCATTTCATCGATCTGCCGTCCACACACATGGCCATCGGCGGCAAGCTCCTGTCGGAGAATGAAGCGGACATCATCATGGTCGACATAGCGGTCATGGATGGAGACTGGGGCCGCGAAGTGCGTGCGGAAGTGATCAAGAGCACTCTCGACGCCCTCGCCGAAGTCTTCGGTATAGACAAGCCGACCGCCGCGTGGTGGGTCAATTTCCGCACGATCGAGGAGGGAAGCTGGGGGTCGCGCGGCGGCGTCCTATCCGTCCTCGATCTGCTCGAAACCAGAGTCTTTACCGAAGAGAAGAAGAAAGCCGTTCGCACCGCAATCGGAGCGAAATCGTAGAAAACGGCAATAAACAAAAGCCATGAGGGAAACGTGACAAATCAATCGCCAAATGAATGGCAGTATCCTTACGGACGGGAACAGCGCTACCACTTGCAGCATACTCATCTCTTCGCCTCAGATGTCGATGCGACGATTGATTTCTACAAGACATGGTTCGACGCCGAAGTCATCTGGGACAATGATGTGGCCGGCGCCCGCAATGTCTTCATGAAAATCGGCATTGGGGCGATGCATCTCTACGACCAGCCTCCCCGCGACCACGGCCGGAATGTCGTCCACCATCTCGGCATGCAGGTCGTCGGCCTTGCCGAACTTTATGAGCGCATGAAGGCGGCGGGTCTCCATATTCCGAACCCGATCCGCGAATTGGGCGGCGGTGGCGGCTATTTCATGCTGGGCGGACCCGATGGCGCAGTTATTGAGGTCTTCGAGCCGGGACGGACACGCGATAAGGTCGTGCGGAACTATTACGGCTTCGAGGACTAGAAAAACATGTCGAATGGCGAGATACGTTATGAAGTGAATGAGGGCATAGCGCGCATCACGATGGATCGTCCACCCGTGAATGCGCTGAGCCTGGATTTCATCCAGGGCGTCGTCGCCGCCCTCAGAAAGGCGGCGGCGGACGATTCCGCGCAGGCAGTCATTCTCTCCAGTGCACTGGCGCGCCGCTTCTCCGCCGGCCTCGATCTCGACATACTTATCGGGAAGCCGATCTCGGAAATCCGCCTCTTCCTGCAAGAGCTCTACACCAATCTTTACGATGCGCAGTATAATCTCGGAAAGCCCTCGATTGCCGCTGTCAATGGCGCGGCGAGAGGCGGCGGGATCACCTTGTCGATTTCCTGCGATGTCCTTCTTGCAGCGGAGAGCGCGACCTTCGGTTATTCGGAGATCGACATCGGCGTCCTGCCCGCCATTCATTTCGCCCATCTGCCCCGCATCATCGGGCGCCACAGGGCTTTCGAGATTCTTTTCAGCGGCCGTACCTTCACCGCGCGTGAGGCATCCGAACTTGGCATCGTCAGCCGGGTTGTGCCCGATGCCGATCTCGAGGCGGCAGTTCTGGACCTCGCCCGCACCTTTACCAGCAAACCCAGAGCGATCATGCGTCAGGGACGCGCGGCCTTTATGCGCCAGAATGATCTCGACTATCGCCGCTCCATCGCCGTTGCAGTGGAAGATTTCTGCAATGTAGCCATTTCCGACGACGCACAGGAAGGGCTTCGCGCCTTTCTCGAAAAACGTCAACCTAACTGGAAGGCCTGACTACCAGCCATTCCGGCACGATGCGGTTATCCCGCCCTCAAACCCAGCACAATGACAGGACTGCGCGATGCTTCGAGCAGCGGTAAAACCTGCCGGAAGGTGCGCCCATATTTGTAGAAGGGCACCCAGGGATAGAGGTGATGGACGAGATGGTAGTTCTGTGCGAACCAGAGGCATGTGACCAGTCCACGCATAGACCGCGGTGGAAGATAGACCCGCGTGTTCAGATAACGGTCTGAAACGCCATAGATATAAGGCGCGTGCACCAGATAATCGAAAAAAAGCGCCAGCAGGGCCGAACCCATGAGTGCAGGCAGCAACACGCCGAAAAGCGCAATCTGCCACCCTGCAAACCAGCCAAGTACCGCAACGCCGATCACAGGCATAAGATTTTCAATAACACCGGCTGTAATGACACGACGATCCGATAAGCGGTAGCCAAGGGCATAATGGGATAAAACGATTGTCATGCATCGCAGTGCGACACTCCACCAGCTCTTGCCCGCGACCCAATGGTCGGCATCCTTTGCGGGGTCGTTCAGATTTGCATGATGCGAGAGATGCGTCTGGCGATGGAGCGAATAATTGTGCATGAAGAGCCAGGAGGCGAGCACGCCGGTCACACGGTTGGCCCAGATCGAGGTTTTCTTTGAAACATTGCTATGAATGGCTTCGTGCAGCGGCGTATATGATCCGAATGCAACATATGTATTAATCAGAAATGTGAGCCAGAGCGGAATATATCCGTATATGGCGCCAGCAAGAGACAAACCCCCTGCGGCATAAAGAAATACAAGCGTCAGAATGGTCGGCCAGGCAAAGCCGGTCCCCATCGACCGCGCGGCGCGCAGCGAAATCATTTCTAGGTCTTTTGTCGCCGCTAAATCGCTCATAGTGTCCATTCCCCTTATGATTTCTTTTACCGGGACGTTTCCGCGACTATGCTGGTTCGTCTTCTGAAATTTCATTGTGTAAAAAGTCTACGCCCGGTCGAGCTGAAGGGCACACCAGGAACTATGCCAAACAGCATACAAAACCAGCCATGGAGAGACTGAATTGGACATCGTGATCGTTGCTCTCGATCGTTGCCTCGGCTCGGCCCTGCTTGGTTTTGCCGACCTCCTGACAAGCTCGAACCGTATCCTTTCCAGGACAGGGTTGATCGATGCGCCTTTTCGCATCACAACAGCCAGCCAGGATGGCGCTCCCGTAGTCGACGGATTTGGCCGCCGTCTCCAAGTGGATGCGGCATTAAGCGACCTGCAGAATTGTGCCGCCGCTCTTGTCCCCGGTTTCCCGCCTGACGAAACAGGCCGCTCTCCCTCCATGGCACCTTACTCCGCAACCGCAAACTGGCTTCGCCACCAGCACAGGCATGGGGCGCTCGTCGCAGGTTCGTGTAGTGGCGCCTTTCTCCTGGGTGAAGCGGGCCTGCTTGATGGACGACGCTGCACGACCACCTGGTGGCTTCACGACCAGCTTGTTCAGCAATATCCAAATGCCAGGGCGCTTCGCGGCGCGGCGCTAAGCGATAGCGACCGCGTTATCACGGCTGGTGGCCCCGTATCCTGGATTGATATCGCCCTGCATATCATCGCGCGGCTTGCCGGATCAGGCGCTGCACGCGCCACAGCAGATTTCACAATTGTCGATACCGTACCCTCGGCCCAGTCAGCCTATATCCCAACCGACTTCGCTCTTTCCAACGACCCACTTGTCGGCGAAGCGGAACGTCTCATACGACATGCAGGGAGTCGGGGCATGACTGCCCACACCCTCGCACAGCAACTAGGGGTTTCCGAGAGAACCCTGCATCGACGGATCAACAGCACCTGCGGGGAGACACCAAAGACCTTCATCGACCGTGTAAGGCTCGAGACTGCAAAGATTGCACTCGAAACAACAACAAAGGCGATCAAGGAGGTAGCGAGAGATGCCAGCTATCTCGACGAATCCAGCTTCCGCAGAAGCTTCAAGCGGCTCTATGGCATGACCCCCGGCGCATACCGGTTGGCGGCAACTACCCAGTTATCCGAAGACTGACCACCGGGAGATGACAGGCGGCACTCTACTCTCCAGAAAGCATCCGAGATCATCAGCTCTATAACAGCATATTTACAGGTGCACACATTGAATACATGATATGCACCAGTCCGTTGACGGAAAAAATTTATCGGTCCAGTCCATATCGCACGACGGAGATGTTTTCCCGGCATGGCTCAACAGAGCGGCTTTCCTGCATGGGCTTTCATCCGCGCATTGCGGCAGACTCCGGCTTACAGAAAAGTGACACCCCCCTCAAGCTCGGCGACACCGGAAAACTCAAGATAGGCGGAGCGCACGCGGTCCACATGCTCGCGCATGAGCCGGGCCGCCATGTCGCCCTCGCCTTTCTCGATGGCGCGGACAATGCGGGTGTGCTCCGTGTTCGAGCGTTTCAAGCGGCCTTCCATGCGGAACTGGGCGCGGCGGAACGGTGTGAGGCGGCGGCGCAGGGCCCGTGTAAAATCCGCCACGATCTCGTTATGCGCCATGGCGTAGATCATTTCATGGAAATCGATGTTGGCGCGGGCGTAGCCAGCCATATCGTCGCCGCGCATCAGCGCGCCCATGGCGGCATGGAGCTTGCGCAGGTCGGCCCGCTCCGCACTTGTCGCCGAGAGCGCCGCCAGCCGGGCGCAGCTTGCCTCCATCTCGCCCATGGCGGTGAACATTTCAGCCAGCATCTGCAGGGAAATGGTGGCGACCACCGCGCCCTTGTAGGGGCGACGCTCGACAAGGCCGTTCGCCTCAAGCTGGCGGAGCGCCTCGCGCACCGGCGTGCGCGAGGTGTTGAAGCGATCAGCAATCGACTGTTCATCGAGGCGCGTGCCGGGCAGCAGGCGGCCCGAGGTGATCTCATCGGCAAGGCGGCTGCCCAGATCGTCCGACAGGGTGGCAAGCGGCGCGACCGCGCGCTGTTTCGATGGCAGAAGCTGGTCGAGTTTAACAAATTCCGTCATTGCGAAAGCTCAATCGTCCATGTGCTCATGATCGGGTTTCCTTCCGGGGCAAGCTCGTGAAGGGTGACGCCATGCGAGGTAAAAGCGGGAGAGAGGTCCGCCCCCTCGCGGAACGGCAGCGAGGAGCGCTCGATCAGCCAACCCCGGGACGACACCTGCCCGAAGGAGAACTCGCTGGCGACCATATCCTGTCTCTTCTTCATATCCATGACCCTTTCGAGGGAAGCGGCCAGCGTGGCCGCGCCATAGACGGGGCCGGTGTAGCTGTGGGCGATGAGAAAATAATTTCCCGCTCGCACCAGAATGGCATGGCGTCCATCCGCACCCCTCAAACGCCAGGCGGAGCAAACCTCCTGCGCATCGCCCTCGCGGTGTCGCCCCTCACGATGCCAATGCTCCGTAAACGCAATTTCGACGCCGCGCTCGACCAGACGGCCCGGCTCGTACCAGAGACGGGCGCGATCCGCCACCGGCGACAGCGGGCCGTAATCAATGTCATGACCCCAGCTGAAGGTTTCACCCTCGCAGATGAACGTGCCGGCGAACGCCATCTGCCGGGCCATCCATTCGATATGGACATTGCCGAGATCGCGCACGCAGGTGACGCCGGTGAAATCCGGCCGGCCCGCAGGCTGGCGCAGATCGGCATAAAGGGCGGGTCCCTGCAACCATGATACCCATGTATCGCGGTCCTCAGGCTTGCCCGGCCATGCCATCAGGCTGCGCCGCCACAGGCCGCGCAGTTCATCCACCGAAGCGGGGATTTCATGCGCCATCATTTCGCGCTTTCGCTGCCGAGCAGTTTGGGCAGATCGCCGATCCAGGCGATCAGGCTGTAGCCGACGAGGCCGACCAGCATGAAAAGGACCGCGCCCACGCACATGGAGGGCGAGAAGCCGACGCGCAGGCTGTTGAATATCTTGATGGGCAGCGTCTCCATGGCAAAGCCCACCACCATTTGCGCGATGATATATTCATTGAGGCTGAGCAGAAACACGAACAGCGCGCCCGAGATGATGTAGGGCAGCACGATGGGCAGCACGATGGTTCGGAAAACATCCTCGTCGCGCGCGCCCAGCGTTTCCGCCGCCTCGATCAGCGCGCGGTCAATGGATTTGAAGCCGAGCCCCATGGCCGCAATCGGCAATTGCATGAAGACGATGCCATGGGCGATGACCAGATCCTCCACCTGGCCGACATGGCCGAGCAGGCTCCAGAACACCAGAAAGACGACCGAGAGCACGATCGGCGGCAGCATGAACGGCAGGCTGCCGAGACCGGTGAGCACGCTGGTCAGACGCATCATATATTTCCAGCCGAAATAGCAGATGGGCAGCGCCGCGCTGGCGGCGAGCAGCGCCGATGCCAAACCGACGAAAAGCGACAGCTCCAGTGACCCCATCCAGCCCGGATCACCGAAGAAATCGGCATACCAGTGCAGGCTCCATTGCTGGGGCGGAAATGTCATGCGCCGGGTCGCATTGAAGCTTACGCCCGTGACGATGATGAGCGGCATGGACAGAAAGGCCGCGAACAGGAACAGGAAGATGTTGCGGGCGATGCCGGCCGCGCGGGCATTGTTCATGTCAGGCCCCTTTCTTTCCGCCAAAACGATAGACGATGAGGCAGATGACCGTGGCCACCACGAGGAACAGCACCGACATGGCGGACGCAAGCGGCATGTCGTTCGACGCCGTGGCCGCCTTGCTGATCAGGATCGCGACCGTCCAGTGTTCAGGCCGCCCAAGCACCATGGGCGCGACATAGCTGCCGATGGCGACGATGAAGGACATCATCAGGCAGGCGACAATGGGCTGGCGCATGATCGGCACGGTGACAGTAAAAAAGGTGCGCAGCGGCGTTGCGCCCATGGTGCGGGCGGCCTCCGCCATCTGCGGATCAATCCTCGACATGCCGGGGAAAAGCACCAGCACCGTGAACGGAATGACCAGATAGACAAGGCAGGCCAGCACCGCCCCCAGATTGGGCGAGAGCGAAACCGGCTCCGCCAGCAGGCCGAGCCAGACCAGCAGGTTCGAGATGCCGACGCGCCTGGCCAGCATCACCTGCCAGGCAAAGGTGACCAGCACCTCGGAGAGCGAGAGCGTCATCAGCACAAACACCAGCCAGCAGACCTGCGCGCGCCGCGACATGCGCGTGATCGCATAGGTGAAGGGAAAGCCGACGACAATCGAGATCATTGCGACAACCGCGGCGAGGACAACGGAAAAGCTGGTGGAGTAGACAAAGACTCCGTCCTGAAACGCGGCGAAATAGCTGGCGAAGGTGAAGCCGCCCTTGCCCATGGCGCCAAGACCGGACTCGGCAACGCTGACCCGCAACAAAAGCAGGAACGGAACAATGAAAAAGATGAGCAGGATG
>JAATFR010000204.1 GCA_015655095.1 Hyphomicrobiales bacterium
ACGGAATTTGATCTGGCGGGGACGCTCTCGGCAATCCGTCAGCAGAATATTTCAGGCTTCTATACCGGACCGGTGGCCCATGCTCTGGTCAGCGCATCTGCGGATGCCGGCGGCAAGATCACGGTTTCCGAGCTCAATAACTATCGCAATGACATAGCTCCGGCCCAGCAGATCATGCGCGGCGAAATCGCTCTTTCGCTTCCTTCCGATACGACCAACGCTGGTGTGTTCGCGGCCAATCTGCTCAAAACGCTCCAGACGGCAAAGGCGTCCGATGCGTCGTCGCTCGCCGCGACTGCACAGCAGGTCGCGGGCCAGATGGGCGCGCCTGCCGGGCTTGATGCGGATATGGGCTCGACCGCGTTTGCAGTGCTTGATGGCCGGGGCGGGGCGGTCGCCTGCGCCGTCACGATGAACGGCCCCTTCGGCACGGGTAAGCTCCCCGGTTCGACGGGCGTCGTCTTCGCAGCCTCGCCCTCGACGCCTGTCTATGGCCAGGCGGCCACTTACCTCGCGCCGGTTCTGGTCGTCGGTGGCAAGAAGAACAGCACCTATTTCGCCGGAGCCGCCGCCGGAGCCCCCAAGGCGCTGGCAGCGCTTGCCCTTTCATCCCGGCTTCTCGATGACGAAGACCTGACGCCCAAACAGGTGCTGGCGCAGGGGCAGCTGGATGCGGTCTCGACCGCCAACCTGATCTATTGCCCGGCAGGCTTGCCCGGCAAGGGTGTTTGCAGCACTGGCATCAATCCGGCTGGAGCGGGTGTAGGGTTCATTGCGAACAGGGCCGACAAGTAAGGCGGCCACGGACGGGGCTTGACTGTACTGAAATCAAAGGGTGGAACCTGAAGGTTCCGCCCTTTGTTATTTCAGGTTCGACAGGATTTCGACAGGATCAGGCACCGCGGTTCCACCAGCCGCGGCGTGCCGGTGCGGCCGGCTTTTCGGGCTCGGCGGCTTTTTCGACAACGGACGTCCGGGGCAGCGGCGCGGGTTTGGTTACGGGGCCCCCAGCTATCACCAGCTCCGGCTGGGCAAGGACCGGCATTTCCACAGCAGGCTCAGCGGGTGCTGCTTTGCTTGCCACGGGCGTCTCTGATGCTTCAGTCTCAGCCGGAGATGATGTTTCATGGCCGCTGTGAATTTCAATCTGCACGGCGGTCTGAGGGATGGCTGCGGCCTCAAAGACGGGAGGCGACACGGGCGCGGGGGCTGCATCCTCACGGAAATAGGCGAGAAGCGGCTCCTTCTCCCCCGCCTCGGGTATGGTCTCATTATCCTCATCGTCAGCATCAACAATGTTGAACTCGCTGGCTGCGGGGATCGAGAAAACACCAGGTGTGGGTTGATCGCCCTGTCCCTGCTCCTCGCCATCGCGACGTCGGTTGCGGCGTCCGCCCCGGCGACCACGGCGACGACGGCGGCGGGGACGGCCTTCCTCATCGAGATCGCTCTCGCTTGCGGCCTCGGCCTGGCCTTCCTTATCTTCCTCATCGCTATCGGCATGATCAGAATCGGCCTTGGCGGGCTCTCGTTCCTTCTGCGCGCCGCTGGGGCGGTCGTCTCCTTCGCCACCCGCGCGGCCACGGCGGCGGCGGCGGCGCTTGCGCCGGGGCTGGTCATCATCCTCGTCTTCGATGGAGGCAGTATCGGCGGCTTCTTCGGCTTCCTCGGCCTCCACCTCCTGAACGGCAGGTTCCTCATCATCAAGGGCTGCCGCGGCTGCAGCGTCCTCGCCCGAATAGGAGCTGGAGATGCTGATTGCGCCTGCAGCGGGACGCGCCCGGCTTGAATCGCGCGGCGCCGCGGTTTCTATGCGCAGCAGTTCCGCGCCCTTCAGCGTGTGGTCGGTCTCGATGAAGACGGAGACGCCATAACGCAGCTCAACATCAAGCAGATTGTTGCGCTTCTGGTTAAGGATATAGATCGCGACATCGCCCGGCACCTTGACGGTGAAGGCAAGCGCCTGTGCACGGATCGCTTCGGCTTCAACGGCGCGCAGCACATGGAGCGCCATCGATTCAACGGAGCGGACAAGGCCGGTGCCCATGCAATGGGTACAGGTGATGGTCGAGCCTTCCAGCACGCCTGAGCGCATCCGCTGGTGGACATTTCAAGCAGGCCGAAATGGCTGATCCGGCCGACCTGCAGCCGGGCGCGGTCATTCTTCAGGCACTCCTTGAGCTTGCGCTCCACGGCCCGGTTGTTGCGGCCCTCGTCCATGTCGATGAAATCGATCACGATCAGGCCCGCGAGATCGCGCAGACGCATCTGGCGGGCGACTTCTTCCGCCGCCTCCATGTTCGTCTTGAGCGCGGTCGCCTCGATATTACGTTCCTTGGTCGCCTTGCCCGAGTTCACATCGACGGAAACAAGCGCTTCTGTCGGGTTGATGACGATATAGCCGCCCGATTTCAGGGAAACCGTCGGATTGAACATCGAGTCGAGCTGGTTTTCGACCTGAAAGCGCTGGAACAGCGGCTGCTTGTCCTTGTAGGGCTGGACGTTCTTGGCGTGGCTCGGCATGAGCATCCGCATGAAGTTCTTGGCTTCGCGGTAGCCCTCATCGCCCTCGACCAGAACCTCCTCGATATCCTTGTCGTAAAGATCGCGGATGGCGCGCTTGATCAGGCTGCCTTCCTCATAGACGAGGGCGGGAGCAGACGATTTGAGCGTTAGTTCGCGGACGCTCTCCCACATGCGCAGCAGATATTCATAGTCGCGCTTCACCTCGACCTTGGTGCGCTTGGCGCCTGCCGTGCGGATGATGAGGCCCATGCCTTCCGGCACGTCCAGCGACTGGGCAATGTCCTTCAGCTTCTTGCGGTCGGCGGCAACGGAAATCTTGCGGGAAATGCCGCCGCCACGCGCGGTGTTGGGCATCAGCACGCAGTAACGGCCGGCGAGCGACAGATAGGTGGTCAGCGCCGCGCCCTTGTTGCCGCGTTCTTCCTTGACCACCTGAATCAGGATGATCTGGCGGCGCTTGATTACTTCCTGAATTTTATAGGAGCGGGCAGGGGTCTGGTTATTGCGCTGGCGGCGCGGGGCGATTTCCTCAAGCGCGTCCTCGGCGCCGACCGACTCGATGGTCTGGTCGGATTCGACGGCCAGCGCTTCGGCGGGGCCGTCCTCATCGTCTCCATGGCGGGGACGGGAAGACTTTTCGGATTTTTCCGGCGCGTCGGCGTCGGCGGCGGTCGCCTCGGCCTGTTCGGCTTCGCGGTCTTCCTCGGCGGCCTCGGAGATCGCTTCTTGTTCCTGCTGACGCAGGATCGCTTCGCGGTCGGCGACCGGGATCTGATAATAGTCGGGATGGATTTCGCTGAAGGCGAGGAAACCGTGCCGGTTGCCGCCATATTCGACAAAGGCCGCCTGAAGCGAGGGTTCCACGCGGGTAACCTTCGCCAGATAGATATTTCCTCTTAACTGTCTTCTGTTCTCAGATTCGAAATCGAACTCTTCAACGCGGTGGCCATGCACGACCACAACCCGGGTTTCCTCCGGGTGGGCCGAGTCGATCAGCATCTTGCTTGCCATTGAGATAGTCTCCGGGGCGCTCCGCTTTCCGCAGCAACCGCTCGATGGACGAGGGGAAGCCGAGCATGGAGGGGGCGCCGATTGTTGTGATCCGGGCATCGCCATGCGCGCCGCTTACGGGCACGACATGGGACCCGGATTGGGCAGGAACGAGGTGGGATAAGTTCTGGATTCCGCAGGATGACACAGGGACGAGCCCGGCAACGCGATCAGATCGCCTCGCCCCGGCCTGTGGTCCTCTGTTAGCTGCGTGCATTCTGACCTGTATGCGCCCTTAATTCACCGGGCGGCGGCGTAATTGTTATTTGTCCGCGAGGCTATCCCGCGGCAAGGGGCGGAGGTCTGGTTCGATGACGGGGCGGAACATACCGCCTTCGAACCCCATGACCGGCTCGCTGTCTCGTGACAGCCAAATCCTGACGGGAGGACGTCTTCGCCGACAATCTCCCAGGCACTGTTGCTAAACTGGCACGCCGGGGCGGGAGACTTCTTTGCCTTGCCGTTTGTTTTTACTTTTGGAATCGAGGATTTGCAAGGTTGCAATATTTCCGACATCCGAATTGGGGAGCCAGATGCTATGGGAAGATAGACAAGGACTCCTCATCTGGATGAACAATAGACTGGCCTAAGCCACTGGGATTATGTATGATTCACTGAATTATGCTTTTGAAGGGAGCTTGGGGGCCTTGATGATCTTCACATCGATGCCCCGGCGTACAAATAGATGAGGCCATTCAAGCCTTTTGCACATGTCCGCCGCATTCTTGCGGTCGCGGGCGAGGGCCTCGTCTTTATGGTGGCCCTCCTCGGCATGACGCCTGCTTTTTCCTCAGGGACCGCGACGGTCGATGCCGTCCGGCTTGGTGATCGTGGCGCGGAGACCCGATTCGTCGTGGAGTTCGCGGCCGGTGATCTCGCGCCGAAATACAGGCTTTCAACTCTTTCGGCGCCTTACCGGCTTGTTGTCGATCTGCCGGGGACAGGGCTTGCCATGGGCGCTATGGCGGCTCCGAAGCTGCTGGGGGCTGTTTCCGGCTACCATGCTTCCGTGGGGCAGGGGCCAAACGCCCGTCTGACGGTCAATACCAATGGCCCGGTGTCCATTTCAAAACAGTTTTTTCTGCCTGCCGGGCCGAACAAGGGGCCGCGGCTGGTGATCGACCTTCTGCCGGTCGCGGGCAGCGCGTTCGTAGCCTCAGCCCGTCCTGCGCCTGACACAGCCCGGCCCGAGCCCACGACACCCCTGACGGCGGTCCGCGATGAGCCCGCCAACCAGCTTCAGCCGCCAAAGGCCGAGGAAGCGCCCGCACCCCGGACCATCCTTGCCTCGACGGGATCATCGAAAACCTCCCTTTTGCCCGCCACGGACCAGAAGTCGCGCAAGATGGTCGTCGTCCTCGACCCGGGGCATGGCGGTGTTGATCCCGGCACCCATGGGCCGAGCGGCGTCGAGGAAAAGACGATCACGCTCGCCTTCGGGAAGGAGCTGGCGCGTCAGCTCCGGGCGACCGGGCGCTATACGGTCTATATGACGCGGAGTGATGATACGTTTATTCCCCTGAGGGGCCGGGTCGCCTTCGCCCGCGCGCACCACGCCGATCTGTTCATGTCGATCCATGCGGATTCGATCCAGAAGAACAATATCCGGGGTATGTCGGTTTACACCCTGTCGGAGACGGCCTCGGACAAGGAGGCGGCGGCTCTGGCGCAGAAGGAAAACAGGGCGGATGTGATCGCCGGGATCGACCTCAAGGGGGAGACGCCCGAGGTAACGGACATATTGATTGATCTGGCCCAGCGGGAAACCAAGAATTACTCCTCCCATTTCGCCCGTTCGATCGTGTCCTACGCCGGCCAGCAGACGGTCATGCTTGATCCAAGTCACCGGTTTGCCGGGTTTGCGGTGCTCAAGGCGCCGGATGTGCCCTCCGTGCTGGTCGAGCTGGGCTTTCTGACCAATCCCCGGGATGAGCGCGAGCTGACCTCACAGGTTTGGCGGCGCAAGGTGGTGGGCTCGTTCACCCGGGCCATCGATAGCTATTTCGGCAAGCAACTGGTTTCCTCTGAGCCCTGAAATATTCATTTCAGTGATTGGGCGGGCTTGCTACGCAGTCATGGTCGCTTTTCAGAACGCGTTTGATTAAGTTTCTGATTAATTTTCAGGCAACTTATCCCCGCCCCGCGTCCATGCTGCATCATGGGCGGGTGAATAATAGGAAGGCTTTAAAAAGAACCTTCATGACGGGCGTGTGAGAATGCTACATACCGCCCCGACTTCTGTGACAGGCACCCGGCGCAAGGGACAGGCGGCCCGATGTTGAGGATATTTTCTTATCTGTTCAGCGTACTTCTGCTGGCGCTGATCTGCGGCGCTGCCGTGGTGGCGTCATTCGTGTGGCATCTGAACCGGGATCTGCCGGACTATTCGCATCTGGCGAACTACCAGCCGCCGGTGATGACCC
>JAATFR010000183.1 GCA_015655095.1 Hyphomicrobiales bacterium
ACATCATCTTCGGCCGCCACTGGATCTATGTCGGTGTCGAGCCGGATGTCGCCGAGCCGGGCGATGCCATGGTCATCGACATTGGCGAGACCTCGGTGCTGATCGCCCGCGACGATGACATGAAGGTGCAGGCCTTCCACAATGTCTGCCGCCACCGTGGCGCGCGCCTGATCACGGATTACAAGGCGACCGTCGGCAATCTGGTCTGCCGTTATCATCAATGGACCTATGGGCTCGATGGCAAGCTGATCTTTGCCGAGAACATGGGCGCGGGGCTCGACATGAGCTGCCATGGGCTGAAGCCCGTGCATATCCGTTCCATGGCGGGCCTTTTGTTCATCTGCCTCGACGATAACCCGCCGGACGATTTCGATGTCATGGCCCGCGCCATGGAGCCCTATATCGCGCCCCATGACGTGCGCAACACCAAGATCGCCCATCAGGCGGATCTCATCGAATATGGCAACTGGAAGCTGACGATGGAGAACAACCGGGAGTGCTATCACTGCTCCGGCAACCATCCCGAGCTCACCATCCCGCTCTTTGCCTATGGCTTCGGTTTCAACCCGGACACCGCCGATGCGCTCAGCCTTCAGGAGGCCAAACGCTACGATGATCTGATCGCCAGCTCGCACGGGCGCTGGGAATCCTGCGGTCTGCCCTCAGCCGAAATCGAGCATCTGGACGATATGGCGACGGGGTTCCGCACCGAGCGGCTGCCGATCGACCGGGACGGCCAGTCCCAGACGATGGATACGAAGGTCGCCTGCCGCAAGCTGCTCGGCCATTTCAACGATCCGCAACTGGGCGGGCTTTCCTTCTGGACCCAGCCCAACTCGTGGCACCATTTCATGAGCGATCATATCGTGACCTTCTCGGCCATACCGCTGACACCGGAAACGACGTTGGTGCGCACCAAGTGGCTCGTCCACAAGGATGCCGTCGAGGGCGAGGATTATGATCTGGAAAACCTGACCACGGTGTGGAACGCCACCAACCAGCAGGATGCGGATCTGGTCGAGATTGCCCAGAAGGGCATTGCGAGCCCCGCCTATGAGCCCGGCCCCTATTCGCCCTATACGGAAGGCCTGGTCGAGAAATTCTGTAGCTGGTATCTGGGGCGGCTCTCCGCCGATCTTGTGTGAGGTTGATGTCTGTGGAACTGAAAAGCGAACGGGTTGCGCAGACACTGGCTGAAAATCTGCCGAACTGGGACCCCGACCGGGATGATGTGCTTGTCTGCCGTCAGGTGCGCGATGAAACGCACGATGTGAAGACCTTCATTTTCTCCGGCCGGTCGCCCCAGCTTTTCCGCTACCGGCCCGGGCAGTTCCTGACCCTCGATCTGGAGATCGGCGGACAGCAGGTCAACCGCTGCTACACCATCTCCTCGACGCCGACGCGGCCCTACGCCCTCTCGATCACGGTCAAGCGGGTGCCGGGTGGGCCGGTCTCGAACTGGCTGCACGATCATCTGGTGCCGGGAGCCGAGGTCAGGGCGCTGGGACCAGCCGGCATTTTCTCCTGCCTTGAGCATCCTGCGCGCAAATATCTGTTCCTGTCGGGTGGCAGCGGCGTGACGCCGCTCATGTCCATGGCGCGCAGCTTTCACGATGTGGGGGGGCGCCCGGACATCGTCTTCGTCCATAGCGCGCGGACGCCTGCCGACATCGTGTTCCGGGACGAGCTGGACCTGATGGCCCGCAACCAGCCGGGTTTCCGCATTACCCATGTCTGCGAGGGTGACGCGCCGGGCGAGCCCTGGAGCGGCTATCGCGGACGGCTGACGCCTGCGATGCTCGAGCTGATCGCGCCGGATTTTCGCGAGCGCGAAATTCTCACCTGCGGTCCCGGCCCCTATATGGCGGCGGTGCGCGCCATGCTCGAAGGGCTTGCCTTCGACATGGAGCATTATCATCAGGAAAGCTTCAGCTTCGAGGAGCTGTTCGCCGAGGCCGTGCCGGAGGGGCTGGAGGCGCCCTTGCCGGAGGAAGCGTCGGTACCCCGCTTCAAGGTGCAGTTCACCAAAAGCCGCCGCGACATCGAGTGCGAGGCGACGGCCAATGTGCTCGACGCCGCGCGCGCGGCCGGGATGCGGCTGCCATCCTCCTGCACCAAGGGCATTTGTGGAACCTGCAAGAGCAAACTTGTTTCCGGCTCGGTCGATATGAAGCATCAGGGCGGCATAAGGCAGCGCGAGATCGATCAGGGCATGATCCTGATCTGCTGCTCGAAACCCCTGAGCGATCTCGTGATCGAACGCTAGGCCATGGCGCGGATACAGGTAACGCGGCATGGTCTCGATCTGGCTAAGCTCCAGCGGATCGCCTTTCTGACCCTGCCCAACTATTCCATGATCGCCTTCACCAATGCGCTCGAAGCCTGCCGCATGGCCAATTATGTGAGCGGCCGAGACGCCTATGAATGGCAGGTGGTGACGCTTGATGGCGAACCGGCGATGGCGAGCAACGGGTTGAGTGTGTCGCCGGGCGGCGTGCTCGATATGGACGAACTG
Source organism: Hyphomicrobiales bacterium (assembly GCA_015655095.1). Taxonomy (GTDB): domain Bacteria; phylum Pseudomonadota; class Alphaproteobacteria; order Parvibaculales; family Parvibaculaceae; genus JAATFR01. The sequence goes on from JAATFR010000183.1 coordinate 2,516, forward strand.
CCGGACCTGTTGCTGGTCTGCGGCGGCATTTCGGTTCGTCATGCGGTTTCGCGCGAGTTGAAGGACCTGCTGCGTCGGGTCGCGCGCCGTGGCGTCGCCATGGGCGCGCTCTGCACCGGCGCCTTCGCGCTGGCCGAGGCGGGTCTGCTGGAAGGGCGGACCTGCGCCATCCACTGGGAAAACCTCTCCAGCATCCGGGAGGAGTTTTCCAGCATCAATTTTGTCGATGATCTTTATGTCATCGATGGCGACCGGCTGACCTGCACCGGCGGCGTCGCGCCGCTGGACATGATGCTGGCCCTGATCGAAAAGAGGCTGGGCCCGGTGCTGGCGCGCAAGGTCTCGGCCCAGTTCATCCTTGAACGGATTCGCCATGCGGAGCACCCACAGAAGCCCCAAACGGGAAAGACGGGTGGCATAAGGCACCCGGCGCTCGGCCGGGCGCTGAAGCTGATGGCCGCGACCATTGAAGCGCCGCTCGAAATAACCCGCATCGCCCAGGCCTCGGGCGTTTCCTCGCGTCAGCTTGAGCGCCTGTTCAAGCAGGAAACCGGGCATTCGCCGGTCGATCATTACCATGAATTAAGGCTGGAGCGCGCGCGTGAGTTGCTGCGCCAGACCCGCATGTCGGTGACCGACGTAAGTCTCGCCTGCGGCTTCCTGTCGGGCGCGCATTTCAGCACGGCCTACAGCCGCCGGTTCGGCCATTCGCCGAAGGCTGAGCGTGCGGTGGCGGGGGCGGCATGAGAAACCGGAGGGCGCTTGCGGAACCAGTCGTATTTTTACCGGTCTCGTGGCGCAATCATTCTGTAAGTTTAACCGCAGGCGGCTCTATGCTTGGCCGTTCATCGCTTTGTCAATTGGCTGGCACCGCCCGCCTCAAGAGGTACTGAAATGAAGACTCATGCGCGGGTGGTGGTGATCGGTGGCGGTGTCGTGGGCGTGAGCACGCTCTACCATCTGGCCAAAAAAGGTTGGTCCGATGTGGTGCTGATCGAGCGCAAGGAACTCACCTCGGGTTCGACCTGGCACGCGGCGGGCCTGCTGCCGCTTTTCAACCTCAGCTATTCGGTGGGCCAGCTCCATAAATATTCGGTCAAGCTCTACAAGGAGCTTGGAGCGGAGACCGGCCAGCATGTCGGCTTTTCGCAGGTGACCAATATCCGCCTCGCGACGACGAAGGACCGGATGGACGAATATCTCTATTATGCGGGCGTGGCCAAAACCATCGGCGTCGATGTGAAGTTCATCACGCCTGAAGAGCTGAAGGAAATCTGGCCGCTCTGCGACACCACGGGCGTGCTCGGCGCGATCCAGCATCCCGACGACGGCTATATCCAGCCTGCCGACCTGACCCAGGCGCTCGCCAAGGGCGCAAGGTCCATGGGCGCGGAGATCAACCGCTATACCACCGTGCTTGCCATCGAGAAACTGCCGAGCGGCGAATGGCTGGTGAAGACCGACAAGGGCGACATCACCTGCGAGCATGTCGTCTCCGCCTCTGGCAATTTCGCCCGCAAGACCGGGGCGATGGTCGGGCTTGAAGTGCCGGTCATTCCCGTCGAACATCAGTATATCGTGACGGAACAGCATCCCGCGATCATGGAGCGCAAGCGCCTCGGCCTGCCCGAAATGGGCGTGCTGCGCGAGTCCGACGCCTCCTACTACATGCGCGAGGAAGCGGGCGGCCTGCTGCTCGGGCCCTATGAAATCGGTGCGCCGGCCTGTTATGTCGATGGCCCTGACGATAATTCCGAATACGAACTTTTCCAGGAGGACCTTGAGCGTCTCGAACCCTATATCGAGGCCGCGATCAAGCGCGTACCCGCTTTCGGTGAAGTGGGGGTGAAGAAGGTTTACAACGGCGCCATCGCTTACACCCCCGACGGCAACCCCATTGTGGGCCCGGCTTGGGACGTGAAGAATTTCTGGCTCAACGAAGGCCACAGCTTCGGCGTGACGGCGGCGGGCGGCTCGGGCTGGCAGCTTGCCGAATGGATCGTCGAGGGCGAGCCTTCCGTCGATATGATGGGCGTGGACCCACGCCGCTTCGGCCCCTATGCGAGCCGCGGCTATCTGAAGGAAAAGAACGAGGAAGCCTATGCCAAGGTGTTCTCGATCCATTATCCCGACGAGGAGCGTGTCGCCGCGCGGCCTTTGAAGCGCGCACCGAACTATGATCGCATGAAGGCGCTCGGCGCCGTGTTCGGCTCCGTCTATGGCTGGGAGCGTCCCAACTGGTTCGCGCCCGCGGGCTATGCGCTGAGCGAGGCCGATCTCGACAAACCCGACGCGCTGCTGAACGAGAACCACCCTGATGTGAAAAAGGGCGAGGCGGTCCGTGAAAAGTGGAGCTTCCGCCGTTCCAACTATTTCGAGCATGTCGGCAATGAATGCCGCCATGTGAACGAGAAGGTCGGCATTCTCGACATGACGGCCTTCGCCAAGTTCCGGGTGACGGGCGCGGGGGCTGAGGCATGGCTCGACTCAATCTTCACCAACAAGCTGCCGCAGAAGGTGGGCCGCGTCAGTCTGACTTATCTGCTGACGAAGCTCGGTGGTGTGCGCGCCGAATTCACCGTCTACAAGGAAGCGCACCAGAATTACTATCTGGTTTCTGCGGGCGCACTTGAACGCCACGATTTCGACTATCTGCAAAAGCTGCTGCCCACGGATGGCAGCGTGCAGTTGCAGAAGATCACCACCCAGTTTGGCGTGCTGGTGGTGGCGGGTCCTCGCGCGCGCGACCTGATGGCGAAAGTCACGGATGCGGATCTGTCGTCGAAGGCCTTTCCCTGGCTTTCCGGCAAGACGATCAGCATCGGCGGGGCCGTCGTGACGGCGTTGCGGGTCAATTTCGTCGGCGAGCTTGGCTGGGAAATTCACCATCCGATCGAGACGCAGAACTACATCTTTGATCTGCTGATGGAGGCGGGCAAGGAATTCGACATCAAGCCGTTCGGCATCCGCGCCATGGATTCCATGCGGCTGGAGAAATCCTACAAGCTCATCCCCCGCGAGCTTTCCATCGAATATGCGGCCTATGAATCCGGGCTTGATCGCTTCGTCGCGCCGAACAAGGGTGAGTTCATCGGCCGCGACGCGCTGGTGCGCCGCCGCGAGGAAGGGCTCAAGTGGAACTTCGTCACCATGGAAGTGCATGGCGTGACGGATGCCGATGCCCGGGGCTCCGAGCCGATCTATCAGGGTGAAGAAATGGTCGGCCGCGTCACATCGGGCGGCTATGGCTGGCGCGTCGGCAAGTCGCTGGCGCTCGCCATGGTGCGACCTAAACTGAACGCGGTCGGCACGGAGCTTGAGATCGTCATTCTGGGATTGCGCTACAAGGCGACCATCGTACCTGAATCCCCGTTTGATCCGGAGAACAACGCGCTGCGCGGATAAGTTCTCTGCAGGCAGAAAAAAGCCCACATCCGATAAGCGGATGTGGGCTTTTTTTATCTTTGTGCCGTTTTCCAGTCGGGAGCGGTGTAGTAGGGCGCGTTGGAGGGCGCAAGCAGCGGCTTGCCCAGAATATGATCGGCGGCCTTTTCGCCGATCATGATGGTCGGTGCGTTGAGGTTGCCGGTGGTGACCGAGGGCATGATCGATGAGTCGACCACGCGCAGCCCGGAGATGCCGTGAACCCGCGTTTCTGAATCCACGACCGCCATGGGATCGTCCTTGCCGCCCATCTTGCAGGTGCAGGATGGATGGTACGCGCTCTCGACCTTGTTCCTGATGAACTCGTCGATTTCCTCGTCGGACCGTACATCGACGCCCGGCTGGATCTCGCGCCCGACATAAGGTTTGAATGCCGGTTGCTGGAAAATCTCGCGCGTCAGGCGCACGCAGGCGCGCATTTCGGCGCGATCATCCTCATGGCTCATATAATTGAAGAAAACGCGCGGCTTGTCGGTCGGCTTGTTCGAGCGTAGCCGAACCCAGCCCCGGCTTTTCGAGCGCATCG
>JAATFR010000088.1 GCA_015655095.1 Hyphomicrobiales bacterium
CACTGGAGAAATATCCGCACCGTCCTCACGCACAACCCGCTTCTGCACAAAGCGCGGGTAGTCGGCGATTATTACCTCAATGAGACGACTACCCATCTGAAGGAAGGGCGCGTTTTCTGACATATAGCGCGCCAGCCCTCGCCTTCAGGCGGGCATCGTCTCGGGTGCCATGATGGTCCGGTTGCGCCCGTCCTGTTTCGCGGCGTAGAGAGCCTTGTCAGCTCGCGCGAAAGTATGCTCAGGCGTCTCGGAATGACGCGATATCGCAACACCTGCACTAATAGTCGCGTCAAGCGTCTGCTGGCCTATATCCCGAGCAAGCTGCCCGAATGTGCGCCGGATACGCTCCGCTGCGGCAAATGCCTCATCAAGGCTTGTATCAGTGAGAACACAGACGAATTCATCGCCACCAAAGCGATAGACCTTGTCATGCCTGCGCAATACGGACTGCGCCGCCTCGGTGGCACGAATGATAATCATATCCCCGGTTTCATGTCCGAAGCGGTCATTGATTGATTTGAACTGATCTATGTCGAACACCAGCAGCGCATAGCCGGATTGGGCACCCTCCTGCATCTGGCCTAATTGGTTCATATGGTCGAAATAGGCGCGACGGTTGTAAACGCCCGTCATGGCGTCGCGCAAGGCCAACTGATAGTTGGCCATGGATACCCGTTCCCTCGAGAGTGCAATCATGAAAACCGTCACACTCAGAGCCAGCGTTACAGCCATCAGATTAAACATGACGATAGCCCAGGTCTCGGTCGGCAAAGCACCAAGCGGCAATGGAACGATCGAGACCAGAAGTGTTCGCACCGTGTCAAAGGCGCAATAGACGGCGAATATCCAGAAGAGGATTTTCTGGGACGGGAGTTGCTCATCGCGGTTTCGCCAGAACTCGAACGCCGACAAACCATTGAATGCCGCAACCAGAACGCCCCTTATCGCGGCGCTGAAGGCAAAGAGGCGCCATTCATCAATGACTGTCACGGACAGCGCCAGCCACAGCAATGTGGAGCCGATGACATATATGGGCAAAGGCCTGCGCCCGTAGAAAACCCGCACCGCCTGCCAGCCAAAGCCGTAGGCCATGAGAACAAACCAGGCGCCAATCTTCAGATTCAGATCATAGGGCCCGGCATGGGTATCGATGAGAAAGGCGGCTCCCGTCGCCCCCATCAGGAAGGGCAATCCGAACCACAGGGCCGACCTCGTCCGCGTTTCGCGCCACCAGAAGAGAACAAACAGCCCGCCGGTTACGGCCATAAGCACGGTGCTATATGTAATCAGCGTGGACGTATCGATCTGCATCAGGAAAGCCAGTCTTCTGGCTGATACGTTCTGGGCCTGTCAGACGTGCTGGCCACCATTGATATGGATTTCAGCGCCGTTGACGTAGCCAGACTAGTCGGTGCAGAGGAAATAGATGGTCTTGGCGACCTCCTCGGGCGTCCCGAGCCGGCGCATGGGAATTTCGGCGACGATCTTGTCTGTGCCGGGCGAAAGGATCGCGGTATCGATCTCGCCCGGCGCAATCGCATTCACGCGAATGCCGAGACGTCCGAAATCAGCCGCCATTTCCCGGGTCAGGCCCGCAAGCGCCGATTTGGACGTGCCGTAGGCGGAGCCCGCGAAGGGATGAACGCGCATGCCCGCGATCGAGGTCACATTGACGATGGAGCCTTCGGCCAGCTTCAGCTCATTGACGAGACCGCGCGCCAGCATGACGGGCGCAAAGAAATTCACCTGAAAGACGCGTCGCCAGATGTCCATGTCGGTGTCGAACACGCCAAGACGAGCGCCGCCAGCGCCCTTGGGCGAAATGGCCGCATTGTTGACCAGCGCATTGAGCCGCCCGCCTTGCGCCTGCAGACGCACGCGCATTTCGGCGATGGCTTCCTCAAGATTTTCGGGGTTCGCGAGATCGACCTGAATATGGTCTTCCGGCCCGGCTTCCCAGGGGCAGTTCTCGGGAAAGGGCTGGCGTGAGCATGTGATCACGCGCCAGCCTGCGCTGGAGAAGCGCTTGACGGTCGCATGTCCGATCCCCCGGCTCGCGCCCGTCAGGATCAGGGTTTTTCGATCTTCATTGGCAGGTCTTGTCATGGCCGCGACTGTAAAGGATGGGGCTCTGCCGCGCCAGATGCAACGCGACGCCACAGCGGATATAAGATTGGGTCAGCCATCCAGCCGTTCCTGCCCCGGCTCCAGCGGCGTTCGTTCAGGCGTGGAGGGAACCGCGATGCCGGCCCGGCGCAATGTCCGCGCCAGCAGCAGATCATAGACCGGCTCGCCCCTCAGCCACTGGGCGATCAGGTTGGCCGTGGCGCAGGTCAGCAGCACAGGCAGCATCAGCCCGTAGGAGCCGGTGAGTTCGAGCGCCAGCACCGTCGCCACGATGGGCGCGCGCACCGATGCGGCGAAGAGGCCTCCCATGGCGGCGATGGCGAAAGCGGCGGGCGCGGTTTCGGCGCCTGGCAGCACCGCATTGATGGCGACGCCGAAGACGAGGCCAACGCAGGTCGCAAGCGTCAGGATTGGCGCGAAGATGCCGCCGGGCACACCGGTCGAATAGCTGAACATGGTGGCTGCGAGCCTCAGCCCCACAAGCCCGATGAGGGCGCTGACCGGCAACCCGCCATCGACAAGCGCGAGGATAAGTTTTTCATTGCCCCCGGTCATTTCCGGCAGATGGACCAGACACCATCCCGCCGCCGCGACAATGACGGGCAGAAGATAGGGGATACGGTCCGAAACCCACGCCGCGCTGTCGAGCGAGCGCAGCAGCAGGAAATTGAAGATCACGCCGAAAACGCCAAGGGTCATACCCAGCAGCAGAAAGCCCGGCAACATCCACAGCGGCGTTTCGGCCGCCGGGATGACCAGCACCGCGCCAAGTCCTGCGATGTTCTGGGTGACGATGGTGGAGGCGCAGGTGGCGATGATGACCGCCATATAGGTGCGCAGCGTATAGGGGAAATGCTGACGAGTTTCCTCGATGATGAACAGGATCGCGGCCAGCGAAGGCTGCCGCCAGCCCAGCCGCCGCTCCGGCGGCGAGCAGCCCGCGC
>JAATFR010000276.1 GCA_015655095.1 Hyphomicrobiales bacterium
AAGGGTTATCCGGTCATCACCACCGGCATGGTGCTGGCCCCGCGTGGGTTCGGCACCATGGTCGCCATGATGATCGTGGGCCGGCTGATCGGGAAAATAGACATCCGCGCGATCATGGCTTTCGGCTTTGTGCTTGCCGCAGCCTCGCTATGGGAAATGTGCCAGTGGTCGCTTGATGTGGATGAAACCGTGATCATCGTGACAGGTATCGTGCAGGGGTTCGGACTCGGCTTCATTTTCGTGCCGCTTTCCACTGCCACTTTCGCCACGCTTTCGCAGACCCTGCGCACGGAAGGGTCCAGCGTCTATGCGTTGATGCGCAATCTGGGCTCCAGCATCGGCATTTCCTTTACCCAGATCATCGCGAGCCAATATACCCAGATCAATCATGCGATCCTGTCGGAACATGTTTCCCTGCTTAATCCGCTGCTGCGGCCCCAGGCGTTCGGTGGCGGTTATGACATTCATTCGGGGCGAGGGCTGCTGGAACTCAACAATCTGGTGACGCAGCAGGCAGGCGCCATCGCTTATCTCAATGATTTCAAGTTCATGATGTGGATGACGATCGTTGCGCTCCCCATGGTCTTCCTGATGCGGGTGCCCAGGCACCAGCCGCCTATGGATCCGGCTCATGCGGCGGCGGCGATGGCGGATTGACAGGCGCGCTTGCGGCGTTTGCCCGCCCGCGCCATTCTGTCACCAGCTTTGGAGGAGGCGTACCGATGGCTGTTGCCGTTCCCTATGTTCGCGAGATCGACTTCGAATATGGCCGGGTCGACCGGCTGACCCCGCTCATCCGGCTGGTGATCGCCAACAATCCGGGCGGTTTCACCTACACCGGCACGGGCACCTATATCGTGGGCAATGGAAATGTTGCTGTCATCGATCCGGGTCCGATGCTGGATGCGCATCTCGACGCCATTCTCAAGGCCGTGGAAGGCGAGACCGTCAGCCATATTCTCATCACCCACACCCATGCGGATCACTCGCCGCTGGCGGCGCCCCTGAAGGCGCTGACGGGCGCGAAAACATATGGTTTTGGCCCGCACGGCTCGGGACATCCGGGCGAGGCGGTCGAGGAGGATGGCGACACGGATTTCGCGCCGGACGTCACGCTGCGCCATGGCGACATCATCGCGGGTGACGGCTGGACGATGGAAGCGGTCTATACGCCGGGCCACACCTCCAATCATCTCTGCTTTGCGCTTCAGGAAGAAAAGGCGCTCTTCTCCGGCGATCACGTCATGGGTTGGTCGACCAGCGTGGTCAGCCCACCCGATGGCGACATGAAAGCCTATATGGCGTCGCTTCGCCTGCTGCTGGACAGGGACGACGCCATCTACTGGCCGACCCACGGGCCCGCCATCACCGCGCCGCGCCCGCATGTTGAGGCTTTCATCGCCCACAGGCAGGACCGCGAGCGCCAGATTCTCGAACAGCTCGCCGCCGGGCACAGCCATATCGCCGAGATGGTGCCGGTCATGTATGCCGCCGTGGACAAACGGCTTTATCCCGCCGCCGCCCGCTCGGTGCTGGCCCATATGCAGCATATGGTCGGCAAGGGCGAGATTGAAACCGAAGGCCCGCCCGGCATGGCCAGCGCCTACCGGATCAAGGAACGCACCTGATGGAGCTTGCCAAACCCCGTATCGACATCGGCCTCCAAACCGGCTGGAGGCCATGCAGGCCTTCTGGCAGCAGGAGATCGGCCTGCCCTTCGATCATATGCTGCCGCTGGGTGGCGGGCTGCGCCAGTTTCGCCATGATCTCCTTGGCAGCGTGCTCAAGATCAACAATGGCCGGGATGTGCAGGTGGACACCGGGGCAAGCGGTTACCGGGAGTTGCTGATCGCGAAGCAGGGCCTTGCGGAACCTCGTGCGCTCGTTGATCCCGACGGAAACCGTGTGACGCTGTGCCGGTCGGTTATCGAGGCATCACCCGCATCGGACTTTCGCTTGGCGTGCGCGACGCGGCAGCGCACCGGCGTTTCTACGAGGGCGCGCTGGGACTGCCTGCGGGTGAACCGGGAACGGTTCTCTGCGGCGACAGCGTGATCCTGTTCGAGCAAGCGCCGGACGCGCCTTCGGACGCCTTGTTCGAGGGGCTTGGCTATCGCTATTTCACAATTCAGGTGCGCCGCGTAAATGAGGAGCATGCCCGCGCAGTCGCGGACGGGGGCCGGGAAGGCCGCGCGCCGCTCACGCTCGGCGACATCGCGCGCATTTCATTCGTGCGCGATCCCGATGGCAACTGGATCGAATTGTCCCAGCGCGCCTCGCTGACAGGCTCGCTCGACTAGCTTCGTTCTGCTAGGCTGCCATCATTGAAAACGACCCCGCAAAGGGGCAGCTGGGAGGCATCATGCTGAAAGTCTATCACGCAAAAAACACGCGCTCGATCCGGGTTGTCTGGCTGTTGGAGGAGCTGGGCCTGCCTTACGAGGTTGAGGTGCTCGAATTCACGCCGGAAGCCCTGCAGAGCGAGGCCTATCTGGCCATCAATCCACTGGCCAAAGTGCCTTCCCTGATTGATGGGGATCTGATCCTCAATGAATCCGCCGCCATCACGCTTTATCTGCTGGCGAAATATGGCAATGGCCGCCTGGAACCGGCGCATGGCACCCGCGCGCATGGGGAATATCTGCAATGGCTGCTGTTTGCCGAGGCCTCTTTCATGCCCTCGCTGGGCGCGATTGCCCAGCACAACTTCATCCGGCCCGAGGAGAAGCGGGTGCCGCTGATCGCAGCCGAAGGGCAGGCGGATGCCCGGAAAATAATCGGGATCATTGACCGGGCGCTGGCAGGCAGACCATATATCGCCGGATCCGAGTTCACCGCCGCTGATACGATGCTGGGCTACAATTTCGTGCTGGCCAAAATGTTCGGCCTCTGGAGCCCGGAGACGAACCCGAATGTGGCCGCATGGTTTGATCGCCTGTCGGCCCGTCCCGCTTTCCGGAAGGCGATTGCCTGAAAGGAGGGCCTGATGGCCTATAATAAAATCGAGGTGAAGCCAATTTCGGGCGCGCTCGGCGCGGAAATCGGGAATGTCGATCTGTCTCGCGATCTCGATAACGAAACCTTCAGCGACATCCACCAGGCCTTTCTCGATCATCAGGTGATCTTCTTCCGCGACCAGACCTTGACGCCCGAGCAGCACAAGGCGTTCGCGCGCCGGTTCGGCTCGCTCAATGTCCATCCCTATGTGCAGGGGCTGGAAGGGCACCCGGAAATTATCGAGATCGTCAAGGAGCCGGGCGACAAGGTGAATTTCGGTGGCGGCTGGCATTCCGACATGTCGTTTCTGGAGGTGCCGGCGCTCGGCTCGGTGCTCTATGCCATCGAGGTGCCGCCCTATGGCGGGGATACGCTCTTTGCCAGCCAGCACCGCGCCTACGAGGGGCTGTCCGATGGCATGAAGGCGCTGCTGGATGGTCTGAAGGCGGTGCATAGCGCGAAGAACGAATATTCCAGCAGCGGCCATTCAGCCCAGAAGCGGGAATCCATGAAGGTCGCTGTTGCCGACGGCTATGTCGGTGAATATCTGCATCCTGTTGTGCGCACCCATCCCGAGACCGGCCGCAAGGCGCTCTATGTCAACCCGGCGTTCACGGATCGCTTTGCCGGGATGCGCCGCTCCAAGAGCAAACCGTTGCTGGATTTCCTGTTCCGCCACTGCACGCAGGAAGCCTTCACCTGCCGCTTCCGCTGGACCAAAGGCTCAGTCGCCTTCTGGGATAATCGCGCCGTGCAGCACTATGCGCTCAATGATTATCACGGCTACCGCCGCCAGATGCAGCGCGTCACCATCAATGGCGATAAGCCTTTCTGAGCCGGGATTGGCTTTATCATGAACAGCCTCTCCCCCATGCCGGTGAGAGGCTGTCCTGTTTCGTTTGTCAGGCAGGCATCCGTTCGGCGAATTCGCGGCAGGCGGTCTGGTATTCGCTCTTGAGGCGCTCGACCAGTTCGGCGACCGGCGGCGCGTCCTTGATCTGGCCGATGCCCTGACCTGAACCCCAGATGTCCTTCCAGGCCTTCTGCTTCATGTTGCCGCCCGAGCCGAAATTCATCTTTGATTTGTCAGCTTCTGGCAGATTGTCCGGGTCGAGACCGGCGGCCTCGACCGAGGGCTTGAGGTAGTTGCCGTGTACGCCGGTAAAGAGATTGCTATAGACGATGTCATCGCCTGCATAGTCGATCAGCATCTTCTTGTATTCAGCTTCGGCGTTGCCTTCCTGCGTGGCGACGAAGCGCGTGCCCATGTAGGCAAGGTCTGCGCCCAGCGCCAGCGCCGAGGCGATGCCATAGCCGTCTGACAAAGCGCCTGAAAGCAGCACCGTTCCCTTGAACCATTCCTTGACCTCGCGCACCAGCGCGAAGGGCGACAGCGTGCCCGCATGGCCGCCCGCGCCCGCGCAGACGAGAATAAGCCCGTCTACGCCCTGTTCGGCGGCCTTGCGCGCATGTTTCACGTTGATCACGTCATGGAACACGACGCCGCCATAGGAGTGCGCGCCTTCCACCACTTCGGAGGGCGGGCGCAGCGAGGTGATGATGACCGGCACCTCATGCTTGATGCAGAGATCCATGTCATGGGCCAGACGGTCGTTGGAGGCATGGCAGATCTGGTTGACGGCAAAGGGAGCGACCTTCTTTTCAGGATGTTTGGCCTGATATTCGCCAAGCTCGCCCTTGATGCGGATCAGCCATTCCTCCACCACATGGTTCGGGCGCGCATTGAGCGCCGGGAACGATCCGACGATACCCGCCTTGCACTGGGCGATGACGAGTTCGGGTCCTGAAACAATGAAAAGCGGTGAGCCGACCACTGGTAGTTCGAGCCTGTTTTTCAGAATGTCCGGCAATGCCATCTGGCGTTCTCCTTCAAGATTTTGCTGTTGGCGACACTATGGCCCTGTCTGCGCTGGTTTGCATGTTCAGGAATGGGAATGCATCTGGCCAGATATGAACAGGAAGCTTGTGCGTGACGAGATGAAAAAAGGGTCCGGCCAGATTGTTTTCCGGTCTTATATTTTCCATATAGTGCGGTTCATATGCCAGCCCGGCAGTGTTGCTGCGTCCACCATGAATTCAGGTTGAAGGATCCCGTATGAAAGCGATCGAGTTGATGGTCGAGCGGATATTGCTTGCGAGTCGATGGATACTGGTGGTGTTTTACCTGGGGCTGGCGGCGGCGCTCGGGCTCTATGCGGTCTCCTTCCTGTTCAAGTTCTGGAAGGTCGCCCAGGAGTTGCTGGTGCTGGATGAGGCGGGCATGATCCTCGCCATGCTCGGGCTGATCGACGCGGCGCTGGTTGCCAGCCTGATCGTGATGGTGATGATCTCGTCTTATGAAAATTTCATCGGCCAGTTCGACAAGGGAGCCGATGCTGAGCTTTCCTGGCTCGGCAAGCTCGATGCGGGCGGGCTCAAGATCAAGGTCGCCTCGTCCATCGTGGCGATCTCCTCGATCCATCTGCTCCAGATATTCCTCAATGTGAACCAGTACGAGAACAGCAAGATCATGTGGATGACGATCATGCATATGGTCTTCGTGTTCTCTGCGGTGTTTCTGGCCGTGCTTGACCGGATCATGGCGGGCGGAAAGCTGAAGGGAAAATAGGCTGGTCCCCAGTCCCCAGTCCCTAGTCCCCAGTCCCCAGTCCCTAGTCCCCAGTCCCCAGTCCCCAGTCCCCAGTCCCTAGTCTCTGGGCGCAGCCGCACGTCTCAGCCGGTCGTTGATGGCAGCGCCAAGCCCTTGCTCCGGGATCGGCATCACGGCAATGGTGCGGCCTTCGGCATGGGCGTTCAGCATCCGCAGCATGGCGAACAGGTTTGCAGCCGCCTCACGCAGGTCGCCTGTGGGCGAGAGATTCAGCGCTGCATGGGCGTCTTCGGGAATGTGCGGGCCGAAAGCCAGCAGCACCTCATCGGAATGAACCGTGATGGCGTTGAGCCTGACGGGCACGTCCGGCGCATAGTGGCTGGCGAGCTGTCCGGGCGAGGAGCGCCCCGTCTCGCCGCTCGCAGGCTCCGTCTCGCCCAGCTTATTCCCCAGCACGGCCTCGATATCCTCACGCGCAATGGCGCCGGGACGCAGCAAAACCGGCGCGCCGGTGGCTGGAAAACCGACCACGGTCGATTCAAGCCCGATCCGGCAGGGCCCACCGTCGAGCACCATGGCGAGAAGCTCTGAACCGCCGAGGCTTTCGATCACATGGAGGCTGTCCGTCGGGCTCATTTTGCCGGAGGCGTTGGCGGAGGGGGCTGCTACCGGTCTCCCTGCCGACCTGAGCAGGGCAAGGGCAATTTTATGGTCGGGCACCCTGATGGCGATGGTATTGAGCCCTGCGCTTACCAGCAGCGAAATGGAGGTCTCCGCCCGGCGCGGAAGCACGAGTGTCAGGCCGCCGGGCCAGAAGGCACGGGCGAGCTTTTCGGCTTCGGCATTGAAGCGGACATGACGCCCGGCTTCGGCCTTGTCTGCCACATGCACGATCAGGGGATTGAAGCTTGGCCGCCCCTTGGCCTCGAAAATGCTGGCGACAGCGCGATCATTGGTCGCGTCTGCCCCCAGCCCGTAAACTGTTTCGGTCGGAAAGGCCACAAGATGTCCCGCGCGCAGCAGAACGCCTGCGCGATCGATGGCCGTGGAGGTGGCGGGCAGGCTTGCAGGGGGCACGGGGTGAGGATTTCCTTACGAACTTTGGGAGGCAATACGGCGAAGAATAGAGTAAAAATTGACTGGTTGCTGGGCTTCTTGCGATGGCCCCTTTTCTACCATGATCCTGCCCAACCGGGATGGGCATGTGCGTCGGCCGCCCATTTCCTGTCGCGGCTCTTTAAAGGAGTTCTCATGAGTTACGCCGCGCCCGTCAAGACCATCGCCTTTACGCTGAATGAGATTGCGGGGCTGAAGAAGCTGTCGGGCCATGGGGCCTTCGCGGAATTGACGCCGGATCTGCTCGAAACCGTGCTGGAGGAGGGGGCAAAGCTTGCGGCAGGCGTGCTTGCGCCGCTGAACAAGTCCGGCGATGAGGAAGGCGTGCTGATAAAGGGCAATGCCGTCACGACCTCCAAAGGCTTCGCCGATGCCTATCGCCAGTGGGTCGCGGGCGGCTGGGGCTCCATCGCGGCTCCGGTGGAGTTCGGCGGGCAGGGCTTGCCCCTGTCGCTTGCGGTCGCGCTTCAGGAAATATGGAATGCCGCCAATGTCGCGTTCGGCCTCTGCCCGATCCTGACCCAGGGCGCCATCGAGGCGCTGACGGTCCATGGCACGCCCGAATTGCAGAAAACCTACCTGCCGAAACTTATTTCGGGTGAGTGGACCGGCACCATGAACCTGACCGAACCGCAGGCTGGCTCCGACCTCAACGCGCTCAAATCGAAAGCCATGCCGCAGGGAGATGGCACCTATCGCATCACCGGCACCAAGATCTTCATTACCTATGGCGAGCATGACATGGTGGAGAACATCATCCATCTCGTGCTGGCGCGCCTGCCCGAGGCCCCTGCGGGAACAAAGGGCATCTCGCTTTTTCTTGTGCCCAAATTTCTGGTCAATGAGGACGGCTCGCCCGGCGCGCGCAACGATGTGAAATGCGTGGGCATCGAGCACAAGCTCGG
>JAATFR010000302.1 GCA_015655095.1 Hyphomicrobiales bacterium
CTTGATCTCGCCGGCACGCGCCTTCTTGTAAAGGCCTTTGGGGTCGCGGGTCTCTGCAACGGCGATGGGCGTGTCGATGAAGACTTCCAGAAACTCTCCGTTCTGCACAAGGCCGCGCGCCATCTGGCGTTCGGCGCGGAAGGGCGAAATGAAGGAGACGAGCACGATCAGCCCGGCGTCGATCATGAGCTTGGAAACTTCAGCCACGCGGCGGATATTCTCGATGCGGTCAGCTTCGGTGAAGCCCATGTCCTTGTTAAGCCCGTGGCGCACATTGTCGCCGTCGAGCAGATAGGTGTGCTTGCCGAGCGTATAGAGCCTCTTTTCGACCAGATTGGCGATGGTGGATTTGCCCGCGCCCGAGAGGCCGGTGAACCAGAGAATGGCCGGTTTCTGGCCTTTCTGTTCGGCCCGCACGGTCTTGTTCAGATCGAGCGCCTGCCAGTGGACGTTCTGCGAGCGGCGGAGCGCGAAGTTGATGAGGCCGACACCCACCGTGTCGTTGCTCAGGCGGTCGATCAGGATGAGGCCGCCGGTTTCACGGTTCTCCGCATAGGGATCGAACGCGATCGGCTGGTCGAGATTGAGATTGGAGATACCGATCTCGTTCAGTTCCAGCGTTCTGGCGGCAAGCTGCTCCAGTGTGTTGACGTTGATCTTGTATTTGGGCTGGGCGATGGAGGCGCCGACGGTCCTTGCCCCGATCTTCAGCAGATAGGGGCGACCGGGGATAAGATTTTCCTCGCTCATCCACAAAAGGGTGGCCTCGAACTGGTCTGCGACGGGGGCGGGCGCATCCGCCTTGCAGATGATGTCGCCACGGCTGATGTCGATTTCATCTGCCAGCGTCAGGGTCACGGACTGACCGGCAATGGCGCTGTCCTGATCGCCATCATAGGTGACAATGCGGGTGACCGTGCTTTCCTTGGCGGAAGGTAGCACCTTGATCCGGTCGCCGGGGCGGATGCTGCCGCCGGCGATCAGGCCGGAAAATCCCCGGAAATCGAGGTTCGGGCGATTGACCCATTGCACCGGCAGGCGGAAGGGCTGCTCCAGCGCATGTTCCTCGACCTCGACCGTTTCGAGGTAATCCATCAACGTCGGCCCCGCATACCAGGGCGTATGCGCGCTGCGCTCGGTCATGTTGTCGCCCCGCAGCGCGGAGAGCGGAATGGGCGTGATGTCGGTGATGCCGATCTGCTGCGCAAAGGCGCGGTAATAGGCCAGAATCCCGTCATAAACCGGCTCGGAGTAGTCCATCAGGTCCATCTTGTTGATGGCGAGGACGACCTTGCGGATGCCGAGCAGTGAAACAATGAAGCTGTGCCGCCGGGTCTGGGTCAGCACACCCTTGCGCGCGTCGATCAGGATGACGGCGACATCGGCGGTGGAAGCGCCGGTCGCCATGTTGCGGGTATATTGCTCGTGGCCGGGTGTATCGGCGACGATGAACTTGCGCTTGTCGGTCGAGAAAAAGCGATAGGCGACATCGATTGTAATGCCCTGTTCGCGTTCGGCGCTGAGGCCATCGACCAGCAGCGCGAAATCAAGCTCGCCCCCCTGTGTGCCGACCTTTTTTGAGTCGGCTTCGAGGGCGGCGAGCTGGTCCTCGAACAGCATTTTCGATTCATAGAGAAGCCGACCTATCAGGGTCGATTTGCCATCATCCACGCTGCCGCAGGTGATGAAGCGCAGCAGGCTCTTGTGATGGTGGCTGTCGAGATATTTGTCTATGTCGACTGATATCAGGTCTGAAACATGGGCCATCAGAAATACCCCTCCTGCTTCTTCTTCTCCATCGAGGCGCTGGCATCCTGATCGATGACGCGGCCCTGACGCTCGGAGGTGGTGGCAAGCAGCATTTCCTGAATGATTTCAGTCAGCGTTTCAGCTTCGCTTTCGATGGCCCCGGTCAGCGGGTAGCAGCCGAGCGTGCGGAACCGGACCTTTTTCATCTGCGGCACTTCGCCGGGCGCGAGGGGCATGCGCTCATCATCGACCATGATCAGCGTACCGTCTCGTTCAACGACAGGACGCTCCTTGGCGAAGTAGAGCGGCACGATCGGGATCTTCTCCAGATAGATGTATTGCCAGATGTCGAGTTCGGTCCAGTTGGAGAGGGGAAACACGCGGATCGACTCGCCCTTGTGGTGGCGGGCGTTATAGAGGTTCCACAACTCCGGACGCTGGCGCTTGGGGTCCCAGCGATGCTGTGCTGAACGGAAGGAGAAGATGCGCTCCTTGGCGCGTGATTTTTCCTCATCGCGCCGTGCGCCGCCGAAGGCCGCGTCGAAGCCATATTTGTCGAGCGCCTGCTTCAGGCTCGCCGTCTTCATCACGTCGGTGTGGACGGCCGAACCATGGGTGAAGGGCCCCACCCCGTCGCGGATGCCGTCGGGATTGATGTGGACGAGCAGGTCGAGCCCCAGATCCTTCGTATGGCTGTCGCGGAATTCGATCATCTGCCGGAATTTCCAGGTCGTATCGACATGGAGGAGCGGGAAGGGCGGCTTGGAGGGGTAGAACGCCTTCATCGCCAGATGCAGCATGACCGAGCTGTCCTTGCCGACCGAATAGAGCATCACCGGGTTTTCGCACTCGGCGACAACCTCGCGCATGATGTGGATGCTTTCGGCTTCGAGCTGCTGCAAATGCGTCAATGTGGACATAAACACTCTCCGGCGCGGGGTGCCCGCGCGGCACTCTCAATCGTTCTTGAAGGCTACAGGCGCGCTGTCAGCGCGTCACTTTTCCGCTACGGCCGCGGATCATAGGTAAATCACACAGGAAGTCCATAATATATATTTAAATACATTTAAATTTTGTAAATATGGGCTGCGCGACTTCACCCGCTGAAGCCGCAGATGTGGAAATAGGCGGCGATCTGGCGGCTGAGATTGCTGATATAGCCTTCAGGCGTGATGCCCGCCTCGCCGACGACGAGCAAAAGGATGGCGATGGTAAGGGCGGGGGCGAGCAGGACGAGGGGCTTCGGCAGGACGGGGATGGTTACTGGAAGGGCGAAAAAAAGAACGAGGGGCGAGATGAGGCCTGCGAGAGCGCCTAGGTAGATCTCATTAGGAACATGTGCGCCAAGAACGATACGGGAATACCCGATCGCGGCACAAAACAGGGCCGCGATGAAAAAGACGCCCCATTTGAGCCCGTCATGGCGTGCCATGCGGTGGATAACAACAGCCAGCCCGCCGTAGGCGGTCACTGCGCCCGCCATGTGGCCGCTGGGGCTGTGGATGCCGAAGTTGCCGATGAATGTGCCGCAGGGAATAAACACCAGCTTGAGGATCAGGATCGTCCCCAGTGCGCAGCCAGTTGCAAAGAGCCAGACCACGGCGGTCCGGGGAGGTGTGGTCAGGGCGAGTGAAAAGGCAATGGTTATAATGAAGGGAAGAATGAACATGATGCCGCCAAAACTGGTCAGCATCAGGTAGGCATGAGGGGTCAACAACTGGCTTTCGGCCCTTTAAAAGAAAATCAGGCTGCGCCCATGCGCAGGAAATCATGAATATGCACAAACCCGACCGGTTTGCCGTTTTCCACTACGAACAGACCGGTAATGCGCAGCGAGTTCATGATTTTGATCGCTTCCGCTGTCAGCATTGTCGGTTGAATGACCTTGGGCGCGCGGGTCATAATCTCCCCGGTACGCCTTGTCAGCAGGTCCTTGCCCATATGCCGGCGAAGATCGCCATCGGTGATGATGCCGACGAGCGCGCCTGTGTCATCGACAACCCCAAGACAGCCAAAACCCCGGTTGGTCATCAGAATCAGGGCTTGATCCATGGGCTGGTCCATGGGCGCAAGCGGCAGGCTTTCCGCTCCATGCATCACTTCGCCAACCTGGCGCAGCATGGCGCCAAGCTTGCCGCCGGGATGGAATATCTTGAAATCCCCCGCGGTAAAGCCGCGCTGCTCCAGCAGGGCGACGGCAAGCGCGTCGCCCAGCGCGAGTTGCAGCGTGGTCGAGGTGGTCGGGGCAAGTCCATTGGGGCAGGCCTCCTGCGCATCGGGGAGCAGCAGCAGGTGCGTGGCGGCCTTCGCCAGCGTACTGGTTTTGCTGGCCGTTATGGCGATGATCGGAATATCAAAGCGCAAGGCATAATCGATCAGCGGGTGAAACTCGGTGGTTTCTCCGGATTTGGAGAGCGCAAGGATGACATCGTTCACGGTGATCATGCCCAGATCGCCATGGCTTGCCTCGGCGGGATGGACGAACTGGGCTGGCGTGCCCGTGGAGGACAGGGTGGCAGCGATTTTACCGGCTATATGGCCGCTTTTGCCCATGCCGGTGACAATAACCCGGCCTTCCACCTGGTAGAGGCGCGTGACGGCCTGCACGAAGGTTTGATTCAGGCCGTCACGCAGAGCCGTGAGCCCCGCCATCTCGACATCAAGCGTCTGACGGGCGCTGACAAGAGCGCGATCAGCCATGGACTGCTTTGCGGAAGGGGACATGGGGACGTTTGAAGCCTCAACGTGTTCGGATATGAGGATGTAACACAAGGTTCATGAGGCGTCATCCTGAGGCGGGACCTGGGATGTACTGTTTGAGAAAATGCCCCAACCAACTTGCCAGGGGCGAGTTGGTTCAGAAACGACTTATGAGAAATAAACATGATACATCTGCTCTTATGGGACCTGTCAGCTAGAAAACCGGAACACAGGTTACTTGTTTAAAGCAAAAATATATTCATTTGCTTGAGCAGGGAGTCTATCGTCCGGCAGCGTAAATATTGTAAGTAGGCCTTGTTCTTGTATTGTGTTCATGTTGCATTGCGGCGTAACAAGTGGCTTGACGCAGGAGGGCGAAGGAATATTCGGATGCACATGTGGACCGGGGCTTTAAACCGTATATTTAAGCGCTCGCAAGGCCTTGAAGCCAAGCTACCCCCGTCTGTACCTGCCGGTCAAAGAGTGTATGCCATAGGTGACATTCATGGCCGGGCGGATCTGCTCGATCAACTTTTGTCGAGTATTGAAGCGGATGCTGCTGCCAGTCCAGATTACAAAAGTGTAATTGTATTCCTTGGTGATTATGTGGACCGCGGACTCCAGTCCAAGGAGGTGCTTGATCGGCTGTCATCGGGTATGCCAAGACAATTTGAGACTGTATTCCTCAAGGGGAATCATGAGGAAGCTGTTTTGCATTTTCTGGAAGATGCTCAATTTGCAAATACCTGGAAATACTATGGCGGTTTGGAAACACTCCATTCCTATGGAGTAACGGAAATATCCTTGTCTGATGATCCGTTAAATTTTGAAAACGCGAGAGTAAAATTCGATCAGGTGTTGCCTTATTCTCACAAGTTATTCCTCGCTGGCTTGCAATCTTCGTATACCTTGGGGGATTATTTCTTTGCGCATGCAGGAATAAGGCCTGGCGTGCCGCTTTCGCGTCAGCTTGATGAGGATCTTCTTTGGATACGTTCAGGCTTTATTGATTATGATGGGTTGTTGCCGGCTTTCGTCGTTCACGGACACACCCCGTCCACCAAGGTGGAAACCCGACACAACCGGATCGGAATAGATACAGGGGCTTACATGTCAGGTGTTTTGACGTGTCTGGTTTTGGAAGGTAGCGGGAGGCGAGTGATTCAGACGTGATTTTATGATGAGAAGAAACTGGTGTGGGGGCGTAACGTTTTTTGCGCTTTCATTGTTTATCTGGAACGCCTGTATTGGTTACATCCGTGCGACTATTCCCAGTCCCGGTACGTTCTGTAGGGGGATAATAAGATGAGTGCCAAATTCACGGAACGTGCATGGCGCGTGGTTCTTGCTTTTTTGTTGGCTCCATTGATTTTGATGCTGGCATCATGTGCCAACTCTCCGTCGGCGACAATGGGTGCCCCCGGTGTTCCAGTCGGGACACCCGGAAATGTTGTTTCAGATGCAGGTAATCTGGATTCTATTTACCAACTGGGGTCGGGCGACAAGATTCGGATTACCGTATTTGGCGAGAATGATCTCTCCGGCGTATTCGATGTGAATGGAGCTGGCATGGTTTCCATGCCACTTGTCGGTCCGGTCTCGGCAAAGGGAAAGACGATCGACCAGTTTGCTGACATAGTTACGGATAAGCTAAAAGGGGGTTATCTAACCGACCCGAAAGTAAGCATTGAGGTCATCAATTATCGCCCCTTCTATATTATCGGAGAGGTCGAGAAACCGGGGCAATATCCTTATACAAACGGCATGACAGTTTTAAACGCCGTGGCTGTTGCCGGGGGCTTCACATATCGGGCAAGCGCAGACAGCGTTTACATTGCTCGCGGCGGTGCAGGTGAAGTCGAGATGCCGGTTGGGCAAATGACTCGCGTGCTGCCAGGAGATGTTGTTCGCATTCCAGAACGGTATTTCTGACAAAGCCAGACTAACGCATCTTTAGCTGTATCCCGGTCGATAACTAAGTCGCTCCTGAAACTTTGGCAGATTTCAGGAGATATTTACGTTTTTAGCTTTTGCATATGCGGGCTTATCGGGGCCAGAACGGGGAGAGCGTTGCTTGCTGAGCGCGGATTTGGTGACCCGGAGCATCAAATAAAGCTAAAAATATCTTACCACCCCAAATGTATTGCTTGTTTTTACTCATTTTGCATTGCATGATTTTATTAATGATAGCTTAAGGGGCGTGGTTTGGGTTTCAAACTTGGCCGGTTCCCCGGGGCCGTCAACTGTTTGTTCAGTTTTTGGGGGGATAACCCATGATTCGGAAAATTTTTACTACATCAGTATTGATGGCGGGCGTTGCGATTGGATCGCTGTCTCTGGGTTCGACGGCTTTTGCTGCCATTCCTAGCGACGTGACAGCTGCCTTGTCGGCTAATCCTGATGGGGGTCCAGGGGTTCAGTCTGCTGTGGCTGCTTATATTGTGGGTGCAAGTGACCCGGCAGCAGCTGCTCAGGAACTTCTGGCCGCGGTCGCTGGGGGTAGTGATGCCCTGAAGGCTTCAGTCGGCGAGGGCTTGGCTGCTGCCCAGAAGCAGCTTGAGGCTTCTGGTAACGCTCAGGCTGCGGCTGCGCTGGCCGGTGTGGTTGCGGGTTCAGAGGCTGCTGTCGCCAATGCTTATGCCTCCTCCTATAGCGGGTCGGTCAGTTCCGCGGGCAATTCCTCAGGTGGTGGCGGTGGCTTCACGGGCGGCGGTCTGGGTGGCTCGTTCGGTAGCGGCGGCGGCGGCGGCGGCGGCGGCGGTAGCGGTAGCGCCAACTAATATAGCTTTTTATTAGGGGGTAAGCAGCTTTGCTGCCCCCGGAGGCTACTTCGTTTATTAGCGGCTGCGGTTGATCTCTATATGTTTGGGGCGAGGGTAAGGCTGCGCGCATCAATGGCGTGCGTCTTCCTGAAAAATGGCGGGCTTTTGTATGGAAAAGTTGGTGAGGTTGAGATTTTCTGCGACAGTTATCGGATTGACCCTGTCGGTTGGCTTCGCCGCCAGTGTTGGGTCTGCTGTCGCGGCTACTGTAGGCGATGCTGACGTCACCAGCCAGGGGATTACATCTGCTTCTGGTGTGGCGACCGGAACTGAAGACAAGCAAGGGCAGGGCGTTTCTAATCGCCCCAAGCCCGACTATGATCCGGTTGGCATACGGGCTGGCAGTTTCCTGATTTATCCCAAAAGCAAGATCAGCGAATATTACGACGATAATATTTATGGGTCGTCAAAGAAGACTGGCGATTTTGTAAATGTGATATCTCCCAATCTGGATGTTCTGTCTAACTGGGGGCGTCATGCGCTGAACTTCAATGCTGCAGCGGCGTCTTATCATAATGCCAAGCATACCAGCCAGAACTATACCGACTGGTCAGTGGGATCGAATGGCCGTCTTGATGTAACGAACGGTTTGAACATCAAGGGATTGGCGCAATACCAGCAGCTTCATGAAGAGCCTGGTTCGCCTGGTAGCCCCACCAACGTTTCCGAGCCGGTCAAGTATGGCCAGCTGACAACATCATTGGCTATAAATCAGCGTTATAATCGGGTTATCGCGGAACTGGGCGGGCAGTTTCAGAGAATTCTTTATGATGATGCCAAGGCGTTCAATGGCACCAAGATTGATGAGAGCGGGCGTGACCGCAATATCTATTCTGGCGGCCTGAAGCTTGGATATGATGTTGTGCCCGGCACGAATGTTTACGTTAAGGGTGGTCTTAACAAGAGGTCCTATGATCAGAGTCCGCCGGAGGTGGCGCTTGATCGTGATTCAACAGGCTATCTTGCGCAGGTCGGAACGTCGTTTCAGTTGAGCAGTCTGGTAGATGGCGATGTCGCGGTGGGTTACACGCGGCAGAACTATGATTCAAATGTCCTCAAGGACGTGAACGCCCCCTCCTATCTTGCCGGTATTAACTGGTATCTCAGCCCGCTGACGACCGTTAAGTTTAATGCGGCATCGACAGTTGAGGAAGCGGACTTTGGTACGGCTGCGGCGTATATCGCTCAGAAAGTTGCTGTGGGCGTAGACCATGAACTGCTACGCAATCTGAATTTGAGCGGGAATCTGGGCTACGAAAACGATGACTATAAGGGTGTAGACCGGACCGACAATTACTACTTCGTTTCTCTTGGCGCCGAGTATCTTATCAATCGCAATTTTGCAGTGGGCGCAGATTACCGGTTTACCTACCGTGACTCGAATTCGGATGGGATCAACTTCAACAGAAACCGTGTCGGACTTACCTTGCGCGCCCAGATCTGAGCCTGGTTGCGGTTGTGTGAATTTAACGGCGACATAGCTTAATTTGCTTTGTCGCCGTTTCTGGTGCCTCGTGAGTCCTTAATGGCTTTCGGGAACAGTATGTTATCCAATGTGAGAAAAGCTACATGGCCTATGGAAACGATACCGCAGATACTCCCAAGACAGGCCATGCGAGAATATTTACCCCAGCACAGGATGGTCCCGCGTCTAATGACGAGCATGCGGTTGATGTTCTCTCCCTGCTGAGGATTTTGCGCCGCCGCTGGTTTGTAATTGTCGGCGCGACCATCCTGGTTGCTATACTTGCTGCCGCCGCGACGTTTCTGATGACGCCGGTCTATACCGCGTCGGCGCTCGTAATGCTCGATCCCCAGAAAACGCAGGTTGTTGACGTCCAGTCGGTCCTAAGCGGTCTTTCTCCGGACACGGTCACTGTGGATAGTGAAGTCGAGCTGTTGAACTCACGGTCGCTTGCCCGCTCGGTGATCGAAAAGCTGGATCTCGTCTCTGATCCGGAATTCAATCCTGATATCCGGCCTGCAACCTTTACAAGCATGATCAATCCGCTTCCTTGGCTGAGGTCGATACTCATTCCCTCACAGGTGATGAGCACTGATCAGCAGAAAGAAGTCACCATCAATGAAGTGATTGATAGTTTTCAGGATAATCTCGCGATTCAGCGTCGGGGCCTGACATATGTTATCGCCATCAATTTCACTTCCAGCGATCCGGACAAGGCGACGAAAATCGCCAACCAGATCGCAGATACTTATATAGATGCGCAGCTTGAAGCGAAGTTTGATGCGACCAAGAAGGCCAACGAGTGGTTGTCGGATCGATTGAGCTCTCTTCGGGTTGACGTGCAGAGCGCTGAACGTGCCGCTGAACTTTATCGCGCAGAGAAGGGGCTCAGCAACCTGCAGGGCGGGACTGTCAGTCAGGAGCAGATGTCGGAACTGAATGCGCAGTTGATTCTGGCGCGTGCGGACCTTGCCCAAACCCAGGCCGACTATGCAAACGCTCGCAGAATTATGACGTCCGGGGGCACTATCGATTCGATCGGTGATGTTCTGAAGTCCCCGGTAATTGGCAGCCTTCGTGCGCAGGAAGCCGAGCTAACGGCAAAGCAGGCCGATATGGCCTCCAAGTATGGGCCGAAGCATCCGGCAATTGTTAACATTGATGCACAGAAGCAGGATATCGAACGCCAGATCAAAGCGGAGGTGGGCCGCATTGTAGCTGGTCTGGGAAATACCGCCGAGGTATCACGCACCAGGCTGGCGTCTCTTGAGGGGAGCTTGAAACAGCTTCAGTCATCAAATAATCAAAATAATCAGGACGTGGTCCGTTTGAATGAGTTGACGAGGGAGGCAGACGCAAACCGGACGGTTTACGAGTCTTTCCTCAACAGGTTCAAAGAAACGTCCCAGCAGCAGGATTTGGAGACCCCGGATTCACGGGTGATTTCTTCAGCTATGCAACCTGTTGATCCAAGCGCCCCCAAGAGGAAGCTTATTGTGGCAGGCGGTGCTCTGCTCGGTCTGATGGTCGGGTTGGCTCTTACCTTCCTGTTGGAGCGGCTTGATGACGGTTATGTTTCTGCAGCGCAAGTTGAAGAAGTTCTTAAAATTCCAAACCTGGTCATGCTGCCGGCTGTCCGACCGACAAAAAATGAGAAGGGTGAGAAGATCGCAGTTGTGGATTACGCATTGCTCAAGCCTCTTTCCGCCTTCTCTGAGGCGCTACGAGGGTTGAGGGCCGCGCTGATGTTATCAAGCGTTGATAATCCTCCTCGTGTTGTTCTTTTTACGTCTGCGCTTCCCAATGAAGGGAAGACAACGACTGCGGTCAGTTTTGCCCGGGCCGCTGCGATGTCTGGAAAGCGCGTTATTTTGCTGGATTGCGACTTGCGACATCCCTCTGTTCACGGGCGCTTTTCTACAGATAAGCCGTCTGTTGGTCTTGTGGAATTGCTGGGGGGCTATGCCGAGCTGGCAGATGTAATAATAACAGATACTGCAAGTACCCTGTCATATGTTCCAGTCGCTTCTGGTGCCGCAAATCCCCCGGATCTGCTGGGATCTGAGCATATGAGGAAACTGGTCGCCCTGCTTTCCAGTACATATGACCTTGTCATTCTGGA
>JAATFR010000142.1 GCA_015655095.1 Hyphomicrobiales bacterium
GCGCGCAGCGCGCCAGAAACAAAGATCCGCGCGTCTTCAGGCCCGGCATCCGCCAGTTTCACGCGCGCAGGCTGCCCAAATGAGGGCACGGAACTCAAAACAACCAGAGCCAAGAATGACAAAGCAGAGACATATATCCCAGGACGCATGAGGTACCTCGCAGTGTGAAAACATTCCAGCAGCCATCGCCGCCACTACTTGCCTGGCAGGGCCGGACCGATAGCGGCGGCATACCAGGTGTGGCCCCCTTTTGCGGGGAACGGGATGGGCCGGGTTATGTGTTCCGCCAAACGCCGATTCACTTCCGCATTTGCCGCCGCTATGTCGTAAGCGGAATACGCATAGTCGGCCAGGTAGTCGGGAAACTGCGCGCCGGCAGGCAGAATATCGGTTTTTTTGGACCGCTGGCCCCACTGAATGCCGGGGTTTCGGATGACGTCCGGAAAATGCTCATCCGAATATCCCTTGTTGAATTCCTCTTCATGGCCCTGCTGGGCATTCACAAAGGCCCACAGATGGAAGCTCTTCAGCTCCGTCGCACCGGAAACCTCGGGCGCCGGGACCGTGCCTGGCACGTCCTTGGCCATCAGCCTTGAACCCAGGGGTGCATAGACTGCTGTGATGCCGGCGTCCTTTTCCAGCAAACTTCCGGCCTTGGAGAGCAACGATGCCAGCTTCACCGCTATCGGATGTTCGTCGGCCGCATCCAATGTTATCAACAATACATCCGCCGGATATGCCGGCCCCGGCCGCTGGGCCTGTTCGATCCGAAACCGCTGAACGGTCTTTACTCCCTGCACGCGAAGAATTTCCGAGACATGATGTGCCGTATACCATAGCTCGAACTCAGCCTCCCGCCCGTCGGCGGGACTGCTGAATTCGAACACCTGGTAAGTCGCGGCAGAAAGAGATTGCGTCCCACCCAGCCCCAACAGCATCGCAACGGCAAAGACAGAAAGACCCTTCAAGGCATCACCTCCTCGCAAGCTTGGAACGCAATCCAGAATCGCCCCTTAAAACCGCACTCTGGCGCCCATCGAGTAGACGCGCCCGATATCGTCATAATAGGGCGACGCAGCCGCCAGCGGCTTCAGAATATTGGTCGGAGAATATGGCGGCGACGTGTTGAACAAATTGCCGATTTTACCAAATAATTGCAGGTGCTCCACAACGTCCCAGGAAGCTGACATATCAAGGTAGGTGCGGGACGCGATATGATCATCCGACGGGCTGATGGTGACGCCCTGGATATAGGTCGCATTGAGCGTTCCGCCCTGAGTATAACGCAAGTTCGCCTGGATAGAGACGGGATCCCAGTCCCACACGGTGGTGAAGTTCAACCGCAGATGAGGCAGGCCCGTCGCCAAGCCGACCTGGCCGGCATAGTCAATCGTCTGCCCGCTCGCGATGGTTTGCAGGTGGTCCACATAGTTACCCAACAGGCGCAAAGTGAAATCACCAGGCAATTCGTCCCACAGTTGGATGCCCGAAAAGCGATACGTCAGTTCGGTATCCACGCATTCGGTGAACAGCTGCTGGAAGTTGAACTTGATCGCGGAAACGGCGGTGATTGACCCCGTCGCCGGATTGCCGGTGGTGGAGGTGATGCTCGAACAGTAGGACGTCTGACCCGCGAAACAATAGTCGACAACCTGCTGGTTGGTCAGGGTATTGATGGCGCCGTGGACCGTGGTGCGGAAATAGTCCACCGACCCCTGAAGGCCTTCGATGAAGTCCGGCTGGAACACGAAGCCGCCCGTGAAGCTGTTCGCTTGTTCCGGAACGAGGTTGGGATTGCCTCCGGTATAGGTGCGGATGGTCGTTTGGGCGCCTTGCTGGAAATCGTTCGACACCGTGTTGATATTGTAGACTTGCGGCTGGTAGAGTTCTGCCAGGTTGGGCGCGCGCAGATCGTGGCTGAAGGTGCCGCGGAAGCGCAGCTGATCGTCAACCGGCGTATAGTTCACGCCCAGCTTCCAGGTGTTTGCCGTGCCTGACGTGCTGTAACCGGCCTCGCGAACCGCGGCATTCAATTCCAGGTTCTTTGCCCAAGACATATCCTTGGCCAACGGCACCACGGTTTCGACATAGCCTTCCGCCACTGTGTAATGGCCCTGAATCGCCAGCGTTGCCGTGAACAGGTCACCCGTCAACGCATTGGGATCGTTCACGCCATTTTCCGACTCGCGTCGCCACTCGAACCCGGCTGCCAGCGAGACATCGCCCGCCCAGTCGCTGAACGGCGTGCCCTGGACGTCGAAAGCCGTGTCAAGTTCGGTTTCGGTCTCGGGAAGACGGAAGGTTTTGTTGGTATATTTGGTGACTGCCGGCGTGATCGTGTTCGAGCCGAACAGGTCGACTGGGACGCAGCCATCATTGGGATTGGTAAGTGTGGAAACGCAGGTCGGCTGGCCAGTGGCCGGATTGATCTGGGAGTTCACTGAATTCGCAAAGTTCGACAGAATTTTGTCGTTCTGGATCGAATCGATCATCGTATCGCTGTTGTACTGGGTGAACCATTTCCAGCTCCAGCCGGAGATGTTTCCGTTCGCGCCGATCGCCGTGTGATAGGTGTTGTAGCGATAATCGGTGATTGCCATGCCGCATTCCTGAACGCCGTTCCACTTGGTGCACGGCCCTAGGTCGAAGTTGGAGCGGCCCATCTGGAAACTGGTGATATTGTTGGCGGTCATCAGCGTCCGCAGCGACGAGGGCAGATAGGCATTGTTGATTCCGACCGTGATGTCCCCGGAATTGAAGTTGGTGATTACCGGATAGAAGCTCTGCTGGCGCCCAGCCAATACTTCCGCGAAGACGTGCAAGTCCTTGGAGACATCGTATTCGGCATGGGCATAGCCGTTCATCCGGGCCTGCTCCGGAAAAATGTTGCCGAACTGCGCATAATTGGTGCCGCCGCCGCCAACCTGGAAGACCGACCCGACATACTGGCCATAAGCAAAAGGCGTCGGCGTTCCATTTGCGGTAAAGGTGGTTCCTTTCAGCGGGCCGCTGGTGATCAGGCCGTTGTCAGCCTAGACCGACAGATTGGTGTTGGACGCAATCATCAATTGCGGAATGCCGTTGCCGGGCTTGGAATTGGGATTGGCGATCAATCCCACCGAATTCTTGCCCCATGGGCGACTGCCCTGACAGCAGACGCCATTGTTGTGATACATTTCGGCGGCAATCACGACATGGCCGGCATCGCCCGAACCGAAGTCGGTGCCGAAAGCGGCGCTCATGTCGTAGTTTTTATAATCGCTATATTCGCTCTGACCTCCCTGGATGCTGCCCTTAAAACCATCCAGCTTGTTGTCCAGCGAAAGATTGACCACGCCCGAGACCGCGTCCGAGCCATAGCTGGCGCCGGCGCCGCCGGTCACAACACCGATATTGTTGATCAGAACCGCAGGAAAGGTATTGACGTCAATCGTTCCGGCCAGCGGATCGGTCGGCATGACACGCATGCCGTCCAGCAAGATCAAGGTTCTGGTCGCGCCCAGATTGCGCAGATTGTAGGTCGAAAGCGCGCCGCCACCCGCCTGTCCCACCGTCGTTTCGTTGGGGGCGAGTTCGGGAATATCGTATTCCAGTGCTTCCAGACCGTTTTCGACGAATGCCTGCAGGGCTTTGGGACCCAGCACCGTCATCGGCGTCGGCGCCTCAAAACCAGGCGTCGAAATGCGCGATCCGGTGACGGTAATGGCTTCAACCTGATCGCCGCCGCCGGCTTGGACGGCGTCCTGAGCCGAAGCCCCACCAGCTGCAAGGGCCAAAACAGCCACGCTGGAACACATGCATGCGCGAATACGGGTGATTCCCGACATTATTCCTTCCCTCCTTTAGTCATTTATATGACTTATTGATTGATTCAATCGCACGACTTTGAAATCTTGTCACTAGCTGGAAAATATTTCCGCCAAACAAACCGGAAAATGCCGGAATTTGTGGCTGCAAGGACACAGAACCCATTGCCAAGTTCTACGCGAAACATCGCGCTGCGGCGCATAAGCTGCAGCGCAACAAGAAAATCATTCGGGCCGCGCGACCGATGTTGGCCGTCTACCCGCGCAGTCATCCAGGCTCGTCGGATTGCTCCGCAGCCTTCCGAATTTTATAAACATCTCGACCAAATGTCTGGGCAACCATAATGGCGACAGTGGGGGGCAGAACCGAAAATCCCACGGCGAAATCCCTGCGCGCTGCGGTTGCTTCCAACCCGGAGAGCGCGGAGGCGAATTACAAGCTGGGGATTTTTCTCGCGCGGCAGAACAAGCCAGCGGAAGCGATCGCCTATATCTCGGCTGCGATAAAGATAAGACCTGACTTGACAGCCGCGCATTTCGACCTCGCCAACATCCTGCTTCAATTGGATAAGCCTGCGGAAGCAGAGAGCTCTTACCGCAAGGTTTTGGCGGACGCCCCCCAGTATGCGCCAGCATATTTTAATCTTGGTGCAGTGTTATGCCAGCTGGACCGGATTTCGGAAGGCTTTGCGGCATTCACACGCGCTGCGCAGATCAGATATGTCGGCATAGCCCGTACAACAGATTCGCAGAAACCCCATAAAATCCGGCATGATAAGGAACAACAAGACTATTTGGCAGCCAATGCCGTGTCCGATGCTACTGCCGTAGGTGGCGCCCTCCTGCTGGCAGAGGCCGCGCGTCTTCCCTCGGAAGCCATCAACCCGATCAATGCTAGGGATGTGTCCCGCGAATGGGCACGCAATAGCCCGCAAGTGGTTGTGATTGACGATTTCTTGACTCCCGCTGCGCTGAAATCGCTGCGGGCGTTCTGTTGGAATTCCACGATCTGGCGCCGCGCCTATGACGACGGCTATCTCGGAGCCATGCCGGAATTCGGCTTTTCTCCGCCACTGCTCGCACAAATTGCCGAGGAATTGCGCACCACATACCCGGATATTTTCCGGGATCACCTCTTGAAATATTTTTGGGCTTTCAAATATGACAGCACGTTAAGCGGCATTAGAGTCCATGCCGACCACGCAGCCGTGAATGTAAATTTCTGGATTACACCAGAAGAGGCCAATCTCGATCCCGACCGTGGCGGCCTGGTCGTCTGGGATGCCAAGGCACCGGAAGATTGGGCGCTTGGAAAATACAATGGCGATGAAAAGGCGACGCGCGCTTTCTTGGCCAGCAGCGGTGCAAACGCCATCAGGGTGCCATACCGCGCAAACCGGGCCGTGATTTTCGACTCAAGCCTGTTCCACGAAACGGACGTCATCTCGTTCAAAGACGGCTATCTCAATCGCCGTATCAACGTCACGCTGCTCTATGGCACCAGGAAAGGATAATACCCGTCCGTGGCACCCGACTTCGCGAGATGGCGCCCCTCTAAACCGTCCGTCTCTTACATTGACAGAATAACGCCATACGAAATATTGTTGCGCTGTATACAGGGCTACACATCCAAATGATTGATCCAAGGCTGCCGCGGTATCTCAAGGTTCGTGACTTCGTGGCTCAGGCGATCACCCATGGCGAATGGAACCCTGGCGACGCCATTCCAACGGAATCCCAGCTCGCCAAGATGCACGAAGTTTCAGTCGGAACCGTCCGCAAGGCGATGGACCTGCTGGTCGCGGAAGGCCTAGTAGACCGGATGCACGGCAAGGGCACTTTCGTGCGCCGTTCCGGCTTCGCCACGCCCCTGTTCCGCTTTTTCGGCCATCTTTCCCAGAACGGCACCATCCTCGTGCCGCATGGCCGGGTGGTGGAGCGGCGGCGCATGACGCCGACGCCGGAGGTGCGCGCTGCGCTGGAACTGAAGCCGGGACAGGATGGCATCCGCATGAAGCGCGTGCGTATGCGCGACGAGCATATCTTCCTGGCCGAAGATATTTGGGTCTCCGCCGAACGGTTCGACGGCATCATGGACATCGATCCGGACACGTTCGAGCCGCTGCTCTATCCGGCTTATGAAACCCACTTCAAGGTGGTGGTGACCCGGGTGGAGGAAAACCTGTCGCTGGCCAACGATGCCGCCATGGCCAAACGCCTGGGCGTGATGGAAGACACCATGCTGATGGAGATCAAGCGGTTGGCCTTCGCCAAGGACGGCCAGCCGGTGGAATGGCGCCGCTCCTACTGCCGCGCCATGGATTTCCAGTACAAGGTCGTGGTGCGCTGACCGCCTAGGGACTGGTGTTCAGTGCGGGCCGGACATGCTCTTCAGCCTGTCGTCATCCGGCGGCAGCTCCGCCGTTCCCGCCGCGAC
>JAATFR010000093.1 GCA_015655095.1 Hyphomicrobiales bacterium
GCCATCTTGAACCGTCTTTCTGCTTTAACCCCGGGCAACAGGTCCCGCGGGCATTACATATTGTCCGCTCATGGATACAGGAAAAGGCCCAGCCTTCAAAAAAAGGCCAGAGACAACCCGGTTTGTGCCTATTTGTCCCGGCCGGAGCCGCCGGGCTCCTTGCCGCCGCCATCCTGCCTGTTCACGGTCGCCCAGGCGCGCCTTTCTGCCTGCTCGCCCGAAACGCCCCGCTCCTTGTAGCCTTCCTCAATGTGCTTGGCCTTGCGCTGCTGCTTGTCGGTATATTTTGACTTTTCTCCGCGTGGCATGGTTTCTCCTTCCCGTTGACAATCATGTTGCAGGCGCATTACGGATCGACGCACACCCGGGGCGGAGGCTCCCTTCCTGTGTCAGATGGAAATCCTTCCACAT
Organism: Hyphomicrobiales bacterium; assembly: GCA_015655095.1. Taxonomy (GTDB): domain Bacteria; phylum Pseudomonadota; class Alphaproteobacteria; order Parvibaculales; family Parvibaculaceae; genus JAATFR01. Next base: position 412 of record JAATFR010000093.1, read on the forward strand.
ATTTGCCAAACTCATCTTACGTCCCGGCTCCGGCGGGGCTTTTCGCTTCAATGCCAAAGGAATGAACATGTCGCTGGTCAAGCTGATCGAGGAAGAAGACGCCTCGCCCGAGGTCAAAGCCGTCTATGACGACATCAAAGCGTCGCGCAATGTGGACTGGATCAACAATTTCTGGAAAGTCCTCGCCAACGATCCGAAAAACCTTCGCCGCACCTGGGAAAGCATCAAGGAGGTCATGGCGCCGGGCGCCCTCGACCCGCTCACCAAGGAGCTGATCTATCTCGCCGTTTCCATTTCCAACTCATGCGACTATTGCATCGTTTCACACACCGCCTCCGCCAAAAAGGCCGGCATGACGGAAGCCATGCGCCATGAGCTTCTGGCGGTCATCGGCATGGCCAGCGAGACCAACCGGATGGTGACGGGCCTTCGCGTCGCTCCCGATGAAAAGCTCCTGATCGCAGCCACGGCGACATAGAGACGCGCAAGGCCGCGCTTTCATCCGCTCAAATCTCTGTTAAGCCGATATAGTCAATTACTTTTGTAATTGTCATAAAAGCATAGCAACCCTATAGTGCCCCGAGATGCCTTCGGGAGGCAGTCTTACGCAAGATCCCTGCATGAATATACGCTCGCACATCCGGCAAGAAACCGTCGTCCTGCTCCTTGCAGTCGCGATCTTCATCGCCAGTTCCATCTTTCTGAATGGCTTCATCGAGGCCTCCAATATCGTCACGCTGGTGCGCGGCGTGGCGCTGCTCGGCATCCTTGCCATCGGCATGGGCATCGTGGTGATCGGACGCGGCATCGACCTTTCCGTCGTCTCCATACTGGCGATCTCGGTCGCCTGCATGTTGCAACTCCTGAACATGTCCTATTCGCTGCCCTCGGCGCTGGCCATCACGCTGGCCGGGGTGATCGTGATGGGCGGCATCAACGGTTTCCTCGTCGCCTATGCCGAGGTGCCCGCCATTTTTGCGACGCTCGCCAGCGGCACCTTTGTTTACGGCATTGGCCGGTCGCAATGGCTGAGTGGCGACGTCGTCTATATGCCGGACAACCAGACCGGCTTCATGGCCATGGGCGAGCTGAAGTTTCTGGGCATTCCGGCCGAAATCTACTTCTTTCTGGGTATTGGGTTCATCGCCTTTCTGGCGCTGCGCTTCACCCGCCTAGGCCGCTTCATCTATTTCATGGGCGACAATTTCACAGCGGCGCGCAACATGGGCATCCCGGTCCGCCCGGTGATCGTGCTGCAATATATCGTCTCCGCGCTGATGGCCTTCGTGGCGGGCGTCATCATGGCCGCCAGCCTCCACTCCATGAATACCCGTATCGTCAACTCGACGCTGCTCTACGACATCATCCTCGTCGTGGTGATCGGCGGCATCGGGCTGAGCGGCGGCAAGGGCGGCATCCGCAATGTCATCGTCGGCACGCTGCTGATCGGCATTCTGCTTAATGCCATGACCATTCTCGATATTCCCGATCTCTACCAGAAGCTGATCAAGGCAAGCTTCCTGCTTGTTGCTCTCATTGCCGACGGGTTCATCAACCCCCGTGATGAGCAGACCGATCAGGCTGGCGACATCTGACAACAAAGCCCACGTTCACGTGAAGAGGAACAAAATGGCAAAATGGAAGACACTCGCAGCAGCCGCAGGCGTGCTGATTCTGGGGGCTGTCCCCGCGCTTGGCCGGGAGGATCCGGGGCCCGCGACCTACAAGCAGGCGCTTGACGGCAAGACCGTCATTCTCATCCCCATGGCCATGGGCGAGGATCTGGCGCAGGGCTGGGCCCATTATATCGGCACTGCCGTCAAGGAAGCGGGCGGCAAATTCGAGGTGCGCGACCCCAACTGGAACACGGAAGCGGGCGCCCAGGCCATCACCGACGCCATCGGCTCCAAGCCTGCCGCAATCGTCGTGCAGACGCCGGACCTCCAGTCCTACTCCAAGCTCTACAAGCGCGCCCAGCAGGCGGGCATTTTCGTAATCCAGGTCGACAATCCCAGCAACTATGCCTCCGACGCCTTCGTCGGCAGCAACTGGGAAACGCTGGGCGAACTTGAGGCAAAGGCGGTTATCGCCGGTTGCGGACCGAACTCCTCGAAAAAGATCGGCCTCATTCAGGGCGATCAGGTCAACGCCTCCAGCCTCGATCAGTACAAGGGCGTCCAGAACGTGCTGAAGGACCACCCCGACTTCCAGGTCGTGGCGGCGCCTGACTCCAACTGGGATGCGACCACGGCTCGCAACGTGGCCGCGACGCTGATCCAGCAGCACCCCGATGTCTGCGGCATCGTCGACTTCTGGGACCAGACGGCGCAGGGCACGGCGGCCGCGATCCGCGCTGCGGGCAAGACCGGCAAGATCTTCCTCGCCACCACGGGCGGCGGCGAAGCGGCCGACTGCAAGCTGCTGGAAAGCGACACCATCGACGCGCTGGTCGCCACAGACGTGCCGAACCAGTCGCGCGACGTTTCAACCCTGATCAAGTTCCTGCTGCAAAGCGGCCTGAAGCCGGGCGACGCCAAGACATGGCTCTATACGCCTGAAAAGATCACGACCAAGACTGACCTCAAGCCCGGCACCTGCTGGAGCATTGAGGACAACAAAGCCGCGGAAGCTGCCGCGGCCAAGTAACCGGCGTAATATGTAACAGGGGGAAGCGGATCATCCGCTTCCCCCGCCGCCTTTTTTACAAGTCAGATTTCCATGGCCCTCTCCGATAGTCTGGCGCGCTTGCGCTACAAGTACATTCCCGATCATCTCATCGGGGAAATCCTGTCCAAGCGCTGGGCCGACAATCTGGTGCCCCTGCTGTTCCTGCTGCTGACCTTGGCAGGCCTTGGCTCCTTCATCCCGAATTTCTTTACCATCCAGAGCCTGAGCGACGCCTCGCGCCAACTTGGCGAATTCTCGATTGTCGTGATCGGCCTCACCATCGTCATGCTGGGTGGCGGCATCGATCTTTCCGTCGGCGCTATCTTCGGCCTCACCGCTTTTGCCGCCGTCAGCGTCGTCTATATTTTCGCCATGCCGATCTGGCTGGCGTTCCTTGCCGCCATCGGTGTCGGCGCGCTTGCGGGCGCGTTCAACGGCTTCCTGATCGGTTATCTGCGCTTGCGGGCCTTTCTCACCACCCTCGTCACCTTCATCATTCTGCGCGCCGTGTTCGACATTCTGGTTGTCGATCATGCCGCCAAGATCCAGCTTTCCGACGTGTCCTCACCCACATGGGATTTCATCGGGGACGGCACGATCCTCAACTTGCCTGTGAGCTTCGTCGTTGCCATCGTCGTCGCCATTGCCGCCCATATTTTCCTCACCCGGCTGCGACCCGGCTGGCACATCCTTGCCGTCGGCGGCTCGCGCCGCTCGGCCTACAATGCCGGCATCGCGGTGCGCCAC
>JAATFR010000187.1 GCA_015655095.1 Hyphomicrobiales bacterium
CGGCGCGATCAGGACCGGCCGTCCTGCGCTGATCATGGCAGCTTCAAGTGCCGTGCCGCCGGCCTCGATCGAGGTGCCCGCATCATTGAAGATGACAAGGTCGCTGAGGCGGGAATGTTCGGCGATCACTTCGTCGCGATGGCCGACAATGTCGATGAAGCGAACCGAAGGCAGATCAGCGATGCCGGGGTTGTCGACCATGTGGACGCCCGCAGCCTGTGCGGCGGCGGCGAGGCTTTCCTTTATCCGCGCCGAAGAACTGTTGGCAGATTCCCGCGCGGTCTTGATCAGGTCGTCGATCACCTGACCAGAAATGCCATCGCCGAGATAGGGCAGAGCCTCTACCGGATCGAGCCGTACATAGAGGGCGACGAGCTGGGCGCTGAACTGTTTCGCGACCACAAGCGCAGTACCGAGAACCGCCGCATCGCCTTCGCGGCCAGCCAGCGGCACCAGGATTTTACGAACTGACATCCTATTCCTCCATTACACGGCGCCTTCAACCGGACCGGCTGGGCACCTGAGTTTAATTCTCGTCGTTCTGCGTTGCCGCGACAAGTGTGACAGGCCCCCGCAGTCTTTGCCTCGATTATTGTCAACTGCCCATCAATCCGGCAAGCCGGACAGGAGTCTGATATTTTGGAGAATATCAGCGTTGGGCAGGCAAAATCCCATGCCCTCTGCGGGCTGGGCCGGGGGCTGCGGATGAGCCGGGGATGACATCAATGAGAGGGGTGCCCAATTTGTTGCCACAAGGCTCTTCACCGCATGGAATTTTCTGAAGCTGCAAGGTCTGCAATAAGTCGCCAGCCTTATCTTGAACCGGAAAACAGAAGTTGTCGCCCTGCGATATTTTTCCAGTCCCATGTCGTCAAATCCTTGCGTCGGGGGACACAACACGACAGAATTTCCATGGTTTGCCCACGGAAAGAGCACGCCCATCGGGCAGATGGGGGCTCGTCTTCCGGCGGGAGACATAGCAGGGAGCTAAACCATGATTCGAAAACTTCTGACCGGACTGCTGGCAGTGACAGCAGTCGGACTCGTCGGTGCGAGCGCACGCGCCGATGAACAGAAAGTCGTGAATGTCTACAACTGGTCCGACTACATCGCCCCCGACACGGTTGCGAAGTTCGAAAAAGAGACGGGCATCAAGGTTCGTTACGACGTCTATGACGGCAATGAAACGCTTGAAGCCAAGCTGCTGGCGGGCAATTCAGGCTATGACGTTGTCGTGCCGACGGCGTTTCCCTTCCTCAAGCGTCAGGTCGCGGCCGGCGTTTACCAGGAACTCGATCCGGAGAAGATCCCCAACCTCAAGCTGCTTGATCCCGACCTAAAGAAACAGACCGCCGTGGCCGATCCGGGCAACAAGCATGCCGCCATTTATATGTGGGGCACTGACGGCATCGGCTACAACAAGAAGCTTGTCGAGGCGCGGATGCCCAATGCGCCGGTCGACTCGCTCGCCCTGGTATTCGATCCTGAAATCGCCAAGAAGTTCAAGGATTGCGGCATCACGATGCTTGATTCGCCTACGGATATTCTGCCGATGGCGCTGAACTATCTGGGTATTGAGCCGACGAAGGCCACGCCTGCCGAACTTGAGAAGGCCAAGGAACTGCTGCTGAAGGTTCGCCCCTACATCAAGTATTTTAATTCCTCGCAGTACATCAATGATCTTGCCAACGGCGACATCTGTATCGCGATCGGCTGGTCGGGTGACGTGCTCCAGGCGAAATCCCGCGCGGAAGAAGCCAAGAACGGTGTTGAAATCGAGTACACCATTCCCAAGGAAGGCACGGTTGTCTGGGCCGACAATCTGGCAATTCCCAAGGATGCGCCGCATCCCGATGCGGCGGCTGCCTGGATCAACTTCAACCTGCGGCCGGATATCGAAGCTGCAAACTCCAACTATATTTCCTACGCGAATGGCGTGCCGGATTCAAAGAAGCTCATCGATCCTGCGATCAGCGGTAATCCGAACATCTACCCGACGCCTGAAATCATGAAGAAGCTGTTTGTCACGGTCTGGGACAATCCCAAATTCATGAAGACCGTGACCCGTACGTGGACGACAATCCGCACCGGTCAGTGATGTTTTATCGGCGGCGCCTTCGGGTGCCGCCGGTTTATCAAGTCGCCGCTCTCTCACGCCCGGTAATGGACAGCTCCGATCATGATCGATGCCTTCTCCAGTTTTTTTGCCCGGATCGGACTCACAGGCAAACGCTTCGTTATCGGCGTTCCTATGATCTGGCTTTTGCTGTTCTTCGTCTTGCCGTTTCTGATCGTGCTCAAGATCAGCCTGGCGACGGAAGCAACCGCGATCCCGCCCTATACGCCGCTGTTCGACTGGTCGGGCGGCTGGCCGCCGGCGCTCCAGATCGACACGGACAATTATGCCAGCCTGGTGGGGGACGATCTTTATATCGTGGCTTATCTAAGCTCGATCAAATTCGCGTTCATCTCCACGATCCTGTGCCTTCTGGTCGCATATCCGATCGCCTACGGTGTGACGCGCTCGCCCAAAAGCTGGCGCAATATGCTTTTGATGCTGATCGTTCTGCCGTTCTGGACCTCGCTGCTGCTGCGCGTCTATTCCTGGATCGCCATTCTCAAGAACGAAGGGCTGCTCAATAACCTGCTGGAATGGCTTGGAATCATCAATACGCCGATCCCGATGATGAACACGCCCTTCGCGGTCTATGTCGGCATCGTCTATTCCTATCTGCCGTTCATGCTGCTGCCGCTTTATGCCACGCTTGAACGCCTCGATCATGCCTATCTGGAGGCCGCGGCTGATCTGGGGGCTTCGCGGACGCGAGCCTTCTTCACCATCACATTGCCGCTTTCAATTCCGGGCATGGTTGCCGGATCGATGCTGGTGTTTATTCCCGCCATCGGCGAATTCGTCATTCCCTCGCTCCTCGGCGGCCCCAGCACATTGATGATCGGGCGGGTGCTCTGGGATGAGTTCTTCCTCAATCAGGACTGGCCGACGGCTTCGGCTGTGGCGATGGCCATTCTCTTCTTCCTTATCGCCCCTATCATGATTTTCCAGCATTACCAGATGAAGGACCTGGAGGAGCTATGATCAAGCAAGGCCTTTCCCCCTTTGTCGCCACCTGCATGGTGCTGGGCTTCATCTTTCTCTATGCCCCCATCCTGCTGATGATCCTCTACTCGTTCAACGAGTCGCGCCTTGTGACCGTATGGGCGGGTTTCTCGATCAAGTGGTATGTGTCGCTGTTCTCCAACACGCAGGTGCTCTCCGCCGCCTGGCTTTCGATCGAGATCGCCTTCATCACCGCCACACTCTCCATTATACTGGGCACCATGGCGGCTGTGGTGCTGGTGCGTTTCGGCAAGTTCAGGGGGCGGACGGCCTTCACCGGCATGATCGCCGCCCCGCTGGTGATGCCAGACGTAATCCAGGGCTTGTCGCTGCTGCTGCTGTTCGTGCTGATCCAGCAATTGTTCGGCTGGCCGGGGCGCGGCGCGCTCACCATCATCATCGCGAACACCAGCTTCTGCGCTTCCTATGCCGCCGTGGTCATCCAGTCGCGGCTCGCCAGCATGGACCGTTCGTTCGAGGAGGCGGCCCTCGATCTGGGCGCAAGCCCGCGCCAGACCTTCTTTTCCATCACCCTGCCGCTCATCCGGCCCTCGCTGATTGCGGGCTGGCTGCTTTCCTTTATCCTCGCTTTCGACAATCTCGTGATTGTGAGCTTCGTGACCGGGCCCAGCGCGACAACGTTGCCGATGGTGATCTTCTCCAAGGTGCGTCTGGGTGTGAGCCCGGACATCAACGCTCTTGCGACGATCATTATCGTGCTCGTTTCGATAGGCGTGGTCGTGGCGGGTCTTGTCCTGCAAAGGCAGGCGGCTGACCGGCTGAAGATGCAGGCCGTGGCGGGCTAGGAGGCTGTTTCCTTGTTGTGACGGGGGTGCAGGAGAGCGGCCACCGTCACCATAAGGCCGATCAGGGTCAGAACCAGCCCGAGCCCCGGCGCGCCGAGGCTCTGGATGGCATAGCCGATGAGCGGCGGCCCGAACACGCCGCCGAGCGTCTGGCAGATAGCGAGCCGGGCGATGGCGCCGGAGAGGGCGTGGGGCGCGACCACCCGGGAAATGGTCATGGTCGCCCAGGTGTAAAAGCAGCCGATGGCGACGCCCGCAAAGAAGATCACGCCAAGACCCAGCACCGTATCAAGCAGGAAAATGAGCAACAGGCCTGCTGCCAGATTGGAGACGCCCAGCAGTGTCCGCAGACGCTCAGGCCCGATGCGGTCAACCAGCAATCCATAAGGCACCTGCAGCAGCCCGGAGCCGAGGCAGAACAGGCTTGCGGCCAGCAGGGGGGAGTGCCCCTTCATCATGCCGGCGGGCACGATGGCAGGCAGGAACACGAATGTGCCGTGTAGCACCGCTCCACCCGCAAAGGCAGCAAAGAGGGCAAAGCGGATGCCTCTGGTTGATGTTTTTGTCTTTGTGTCGGCAATCGCCCTTTCCTCGCCGGTGCGGGGCAGCAGCCGTCCGGCAATGAGGGCCGCGATAACGCCTGGTATGGTCAGCAGACCCAGCATGATGAAGGGCATGGTCCCGCTCATGCCGCTTGCGACCGGGATCAGCGCGCCGACCATGCCTGAAAAGGCGATCAGGGTTTCCTGCATGCCGAGCACCCGGCCACGCAGGTGGAGCGGCGTCTGGGCGAGCAGCCATGTTTCGCCCGAAACCCAGCGGAACGTCAGTGCCAGCCCGACGGCAAGGCTGATCGCGCCCCAGACGGTTGGGCTGAAAAACAGCGGAAAGATAAAACAGCACAGGATCGAGAGCATCGCGCCCGCGACTAGGCACCACATGCCGCCGAGCCTGCGATAGGCGGCATCGGCAAGGGGTGCGGCGAAGGCGACGGTAACGAAGGGGAGCGCCACGATCACGCCGGTCGGGCCGGGTGCGATGCCTTCTTCGGCCAGCCTTGAGGCGACCAGCAGCGGCAGCGCCCCTTCCTGCATGGTGAGCGGAATGGTGATGGCGGTGAGAATAGCCCCAAGACCCAGCGCCAGCGTGCGCGGGGAGGGCGGCGTCATGGCAAAAGAAGAAGGACGAGGCAGGTCAGACGATGAATGATTGGTCACTGGAAGGGACTCTTGATGCAGGGTCCGCGCTACGGTGGCGAAGTCCGCGCGCAAACGATGCATTGTCCCGGACAAGGGGTTCGCCCACCCGGTGCCGAAGCACACTGTCCGCTCCGGGCAAAATAGCCGAGTGACCGGCAAAGGCAAGGGCGGGTCGCGGTATTGTCTTACGACCAGCGCCCGGAGGCCTCCTCATCGCTGTCCTGGGGTTCGACCCAGCGCGAACCTTCAGCGCCATCCTCCCGCTTCCAGAAGGGAGCTTTCACCTTGAGCCAGTCGATCAGGAACCGGGCGGCGAAAAAGGCGTCCTCGCGGTGCGCGGAGGCTGTGATGACGAGCACGATGGGGTCGCCCGGCAGAAGTGTGCCGTAGCGGTGGATGATAAGACTCGCGTCGAGCCGCCAGCGCTCGGCTGCTTCTGCCTCAATGGCGACAAGCGCGCGCTCGGTCATGCCGGGATAATGCTC
>JAATFR010000128.1 GCA_015655095.1 Hyphomicrobiales bacterium
AGTACGAGAATGGCGAAGACGCCGACGTCCTTGTAGGCGACGCTGAAATAGCCTGACCAGAAAGCCTCGATGAGGCCGATGAGGAAGCCTCCCAGCATCGCGCCCGGCAGCGAGCCGATGCCGCCCAGAACGGCGGCGGTGAAAGCCTTTATCCCAGCGATGAAGCCGATGTAGAAATCGATCACGCCGTAATAGAGGGTCACCATCAGTCCGGCCACGGCGGCGAGCGACGCGCCGATAATGAAGGTGATCGAGATGGTCCGGTCGACATTGATGCCGAGCAGCGATGCCATGGTCATGTCCTGCTCGGTGGCGCGCTGGGCGCGGCCGAGCGGCGTCTTGCGGATCATGAAGGTGAAGCCCGCCATCAGCGCGACGGTTAGGGTGATGATCATGATTTGCAGATAGCTGATCGTGACCTGAAAATTGCCGGTATGGATGAGGTCAACCGATCCGCGGACCATCGGCTGCAATGGCTTGGCGCGCGCGCCCTGGGCGATCTGCACATAGTTTTGCAGGAAGATCGAGGTGCCGATGGCGGAAATCAGCGGTGCCAGTCTCGAGGAGCCGCGCAGTGGGCGGTAGGCGATGCGCTCGACGGTCCAGCCATAGAGCGCGGTGAAGATCATGGCGAGCAGTACCACGAGGAAGAGGGCGAGCGGGATGAAGGTCAAGCCCAGCACCCCCATCACCAGCAACCCGATCAGCGAGATGAAGGCGCCGACCATATAGATGTCGCCATGAGCGAAATTGATCATGCCGATGATGCCGTAAACCATCGTGTAGCCCAGCGCGATGAGCCCATAGATGGCCCCGAGCGTCGCGCCGTTGATCAATTGTTGCAGGAAATAATCCATCGTCCCCCTGGGCGTCTCATCCAGCTACTGTTCAAGTTGGCGAACAGTCGATTGCTGCACCAGCATGGACAGGGGAAAGGCAGGGACGCAAGCCCCGGAATGCGGGGCATGTATCTTATTGGACCGGGGCCTCCGAGACCTTGACGATCAATTTGCCAATGTTCTGCCCATCAAACAGGCGATTGACCGCGACGGGGGCATTTTCAAGCCCCTCGACGATGGTTTCATGGTGTTTGATAAGGCCGCCCGCCACCCATTGGGCAAGCTGCACCGAGCCTTCCGCAAACTTCGCGGCAAAATCAGTGACGATAAAGCCGCTGATGCGAATCCGGCGCATAAGGATCGGTGAAAAATCGCCGCGCATCAATTCGCCTGAATTATATCCGGAAATCATGCCGCAGAGCGGCATACGGCTGTAAAGGTTCATGCGCGCCATCACCGCATCCATGATTTCACCGCCGACATTCTCGAAATTGATGTCGATGCCTTCAGGCGTTGCCGCAGCCAGCGCTTCGCGCCAGTCGCCGCGTTTATAGTCGATGGCGGCGTCAAAGCCGAGTTGCTCCACGATGAAGCGGCATTTGTCCGCGCCGCCGGCAATGCCCACGACCCGGCATCCCTTGATCTTGCCGATCTGGCCGACGACGGAGCCGACGGCTCCCGCCGCGGCGGAGACCAGCAGCGTGTCACCCTCCTTGGGGCGTCCATGCTCCAGCAGGCCGAAATAGGCGGTGAGCCCGGTCATGCCGCAGGCGCCCATCATCGCCGTTAGCGGCACCGGCAGGCCTTTGGGGATCACGCCCATCATGTTGTCGGGTCGCTCTCCGGCAATGGAATAGTCCTGCCAGTTCGTCAGCCCGGAGACGATATCCCCCTCCTTGTAGCGCGCGGAGTTGGACTGGACGACGAGACCAAGCCCTCCGCCGCGCATTACCGCGCCGATCTCGACCGGCGGCATATACTGGTCCATATCGCTCATCCAGATCCGGTTGGTCGGATCGAGGCTCAGATAAAGCGTGCGCACGAGCGCCTCGCGTTCGCCGGGCTCGGGCGGGGCGGCCTCGACCAGATCGAAATCGCTTGTTTTGATGCGTCCGACGGGACGATTCCGGAGGCGGAACTGGCGGTTGACAGGCGTGGCGTGAGAACTGGCCATTTTTTGTTTCTCCCCGTTCTGTTTTTTATTTTGATGCGGAGAGCCTGCATGAGTGAGGCTGAACCGGCAAGATGATGAAAGAAATCCTCAAATACTCTATTGACTAACTATGGTATAAGCGGTAGCTAGATATTGCGGGTCAGATTTGATCCGTCCTTGGCCGGAGGCCCGCGGGCATTTGAAGTTCAGCTTGCGCCGCGACATCAAACGCTAAAGCGCCATCTATCCCGCCAGACGGCTTCGCCGTTGGTGTGGGCGGTGGACCCACCTTGAAGGGGACCCGACATGAAAAGTCGTTCCGATTTGACTGCCCGATATTGTGATTTCTCCCGCCCGGACAGGGCTCACTCGGTCTGTTGTGCCTGCTGCTGATTGCATGACGCCATTGGCGGAGCGTCGGGCCGATATTCCTCCCGGTTGCCCAACCGGGCCTGGCGTTCCGCCATTCTTTTTCCGCAAGGGGTTCACTGCCCCGGCCCTGAACAAGGCCGGACGAACCCGGAAATGGATGCAGCAGATGAGTGAGTTTCACTCCACCGTCGTCGAACATCATGATGACGATATCGGGCTTCTCGTACCCGAGCCGCGGGGGTTCCGGTTTTATGCCGCGAACGACCGCTTCAGCGCCCTTGAGGGCAAGATCTTCGGATCCGCGCTTGCTTGCGACAAGGCGGTCCGGGAACTGGCCCGACAGAGGCGGAATATCCACGAAGCATATTCAGCGCACTAGGATCGGACATGAGGGCGAACTATCTTCAGGCCATGGATGAACTGATCGGCATTCCGCCAGAAGAGGCGCTGCGGCTTGACGCCCAGCTCTGCTTCGCCCTCTATTCGACGTCCCACGCGCTGATGCATGCCTACCGGCCATTGCTGAAGCCGCTCGGCCTCACCTACCCCCAGTACCTCGTAATGCTGGTGTTATGGGAGGGCGACGGCCTCAGCGTGGGCGATATCTGCAACCGGCTGATGCTTGATACCGGCACGCTGACGCCGCTTCTGAAGCGGCTGGAAAGCGCGGGCCATGTCGCGCGCCGCCGCAGCGAGAAGGATGAGCGCACCGTACTCATTTCCCTTACCCAGCAGGGGCGGGATCTGAAGGCGGCAGCCGCCGCTGTGCCGGGCGATCTCCTCCAGAGTTGCAAGACCTCATTGGGAGATATCACCCGGCTTAAGAATGAACTGGAGCAGCTTCGCGGGCGGCTTCAGGAAAAAAAGTGAATTTTTCTTTCAATTATATTGTGCGCAATATAATTGCACCTATATCAAATTCACCCGGTCTTTGCATTGCCCCTGACAATGACCCTCAACTGTGACCCACAACAAGGAGACCCGCCATGACCATCCTCTATAAAGCTTCTGCTACAGCCACCGGAGGGCGCGACGGCCGATCCGTTTCGAGCGATGGCATCCTCGATGTAAAGCTGGCTTACCCCAAGGAAATGGGCGGTCCGGGCGGGGCGACCAATCCCGAGCAGCTTTTCGCCGCCGGCTATGCCGCCTGTTACCTCAATGCCATCAAGCATGTGGCCTCGCAGGAGAAGATCGCTTTCCCCCGGGACGCCAATGTCCGCGCCGAGGTCGGCATCGGCCCGAATCCGGCGGGTCTCGGCTTCGCGCTGGATATCGATCTGCATATCAGCCTGCCCGGCCTTGAAAAGGATGTAGCGCAGAAGCTGGTCGAAACGGGTCATCAGGTCTGCCCCTATTCCAACGCGACCCGCAACAATGTCCGGGTTGGCCTCCATCTGGAGGACTGAGGGCTCGCCTCAGGCCGCCTGATCGGCTTTGATGGATCAAAACATCAAAGCCGGGGAGGCACTCATGACCATCACTTCAGACTGGCTCGATCGCGTCACGGAAAAGGCGATCGAGCCGGATCGTCCGATCATCGATCCGCACCATCATCTCTGGGATCATCCGGAGCACCGCTACATGCTCGATGAGCTGTTGGCGGATACTCGCAGCGGGCATAACATCGTCGCTACCGTTTTTGTCGAGTGCATGGCGATGTACCGGCAGGATGGACCGGAGTCCCTGCGCTCGCTGGGGGAAACCGAGTTCGTCAATGGTGTCGCCGCTCAAAGCGCCTGCGGTCTCTACGGGCCGATCCGGGCCGCCGCCGGTATCGTCGGCTATGTCGATCTGCGGCTCGGCAAGGCGGTCGATGAAGTGCTGGAAGCCCATATTGCCCGCGCGCCGGACCGGTTTCGTGGCATCCGCCATGCCTCGGGTTTCGATCCCTCGCCGGATGTACGCGATTCGCATACCAATCCGCCGGATGGATTGCTCGGCGATGCCGCTTTCCGCCAAGGGTTCGCCCGGCTTGCCGCGCATGGTCTCAGTTTCGACGCCTGGCTCTATCATCGCCAGATTCCCGAACTCACAGCCCTAGCCCGGGCCTTTCCCGAAACCACCATCATCCTCGATCATTTCGGGGGACCGCTCGGCATCGGGCCTTATGAAGGCAAGCGGCAGGAGATTTTCGAGGTCTGGAAAAACGACATCACGGAACTGGCAAAAAATCCGAATGTCGTGGCCAAGCTCGGCGGCATCGCCATGGCGGTCAACGGTTTTGGCTGGCACAAGCGCGAAACGCCGCCCGGTTCGCGCGAACTGATGGAGGCGACGCGGGACTATTATCTCCATGCCATCGACAGGTTCGGCCCGTCGCGCTGCATGTTCGAGAGCAACTTCCCGGTCGATAAGTTTTCCTGCTCCTATGGCGTCCTCTGGAACTCGTTCAAGCGGCTGGCCGAGGGGTTCAGCGAGGCGGAAAAGACCGATCTTTTCTTTGGCACGGCCAACCGGGTCTACCGGCTCGGACTTTGAATTGATTACCGGGAATTGATCGCCGGGGAAGAAAAAGGGAACGAATCATGGCATCCTTGGCCATGATTCGGTCTTACCTTTCCCGGCTGTTCGGGCTTCATGCAGGATCGTGGATACCGCCAGAGTTGATGTCATCTCCAGCGACCGGGAAGCCTGCGCGCCGTCGCGCTCCGGCCCTGCTCCAGACCAGCTTCATGCAGATCGACGGCCGGATGGTTCCCGTCGAGATAAGGCACAATCCCCGGGCCCGGCGCATCATCGTCAGGGTTGATCTGACCATGGGGTCGGTCCAGATCGTGGCGCCGAGCCGCCACAGCTTTTCGCAGGCCCTGAGCTTTGCCAAAGAGCAGAAGGCGTGGATCGCCGAGCGCCTGTCGCGGGTGCCGCCACCGGTGCCGTTTGAGCCGGGCGCGCGGATCCTCTATCGCGGCGTCGAGCATCTGGTCTGCCATGCCGGGTTGAGGCGTGAGTCCGGCGCGCCGGGGCCGGTCTGGGCCGTGCCGCCGTCAGAGCCGGAGGGCCTGCCCGAAATCCGCGTCACGGGCGATCCTGATTTTGTCTCGCGCCGCATTGGCGACTGGCTGCGCGCGCAGGCGAAGGAGGCGTTGACCCTCAGGGCCATTCAATATGCGGAAGGGTTTGGCGTCCGCCCGTCGCGCATCACCGTGCGCGATACCTCAAGCCGCTGGGGCTCATGCGCGCCCAGCCGGGCCTTGTCCTTTTCGTGGCGGCTCATTCTTGCCCCGCCCCATGTGCTGGATTATGTCGCCGCCCATGAGGCCGCCCATCTGCGGGAAATGAACCACGGCCCGCGCTTCTGGGCGCTGGTGGCCCAGGCCATGCCTGACTACAAGGTCGCCCGGCGCTGGCTGGAGCGCCATGGTCCCTCGCTCCACCGTTATGGCGTCAGTGTGCCAACCCCTGATGACCTGGGGTGAGGGCGGGTGCCGGCTGATTGTTGCCGAACGCGCTGAACAGCCTGTTGAGGAAACCCTGATCCACATTATCCACTGATTTCGCCGTATCAGTGGTTTCACCGGTCGGCTGCTCCACGCCCATGGCGGTATTGTCGATATCGTCTGATGCCGGCCCTGGCGCTTCCGGGGCCATGCCCGGCACATAATTGCCCGGCAGCGCCGCCACGGCGACATTCTTCTGGGTTGCGGTCATGAACTCGTTCCAGACCAGCGCCGGCAACCGTCCACCGGTCACGTTCTTCATCGGCTTGCCGTCATCATTGCCGACCCAGACCCCGACCACGATGTCGGCGGTGTAGCCGATGAACCAGGCGTCGCGGAAATCCTGCGAGGTACCTGTCTTGCCCGCTGCCGGGCGGCCCGGCAGATAGGCGCTGCGGCCGGTGCCGCCATCGAC
>JAATFR010000339.1 GCA_015655095.1 Hyphomicrobiales bacterium
ACAAGGCGGCCTATGTCATGGCCGCCACCGGAGAAGCAGTCAGCTACAAGGCGCTTGACGACCGCTCCAATCAGGTGGCGCAGCTGATCCGGGCGTCCGGCCTGAAATATGGCGACGCCATTGCCATCTGCATGGAAAACAACCGCTCCTATTTTGAAATCTGCTGGGGCGCGCAACGCTCGGGCATCTACTTCACCTGCATCTCCTCGCGCCTGACGGCGGGCGAAATCGCCTACATCGCCAAGGATTGCAACGCGAAGCTGCTGTTCATTTCAAAGGGCCTGGAAAAGGTGGGCGTCGAGCTCATTGAGCAGAATCTGGTGCCTGGCGTAACCCGCCTGTTCGCCGTCGACGGCGCGATCCCCGGCTATGAATCCTATGAGGCCGCCCGCGACGCAATGCCCGCGACGCGCATCGCCGATGAGATCGCAGGCACCGACATGCTCTACTCCTCGGGCACCACGGGCACGCCCAAAGGCATCCGCCATGAGCTGACCGGCGCGGCCATGGACGAGCCCACGGCGCTTACCGGGCTTGCCCAGGCGCTTTACGGCTTTGACGAAAATACCGTCTACATCTCGCCCGCCCCGCTTTATCACGCTGCACCGCTTCGCTGGTGCATGACGGCCCAACGGCTTGGCGGCACCGTCATCGTGATGGAGCATTTCGACGCCGAGGAAGCGCTGAGGCTGATCGAGAAATACAAGGCCACCCACAGCCAGTGGGTGCCGACCATGTTTGTTCGCATGCTGAAGATGCCGGAAGAGACGCGCCTGAAATATGACGTGTCCTCGCTCAAGGTCGCCATCCACGCCGCAGCCCCCTGCCCGATCCCGATCAAGGAGCAGATGATCGACTGGTGGGGGCCCGTGCTTTACGAATATTATGCGGGCTCCGAGGGCAACGGCTTTTGCGCGCTCAACAGCGAGGAATGGCTTGCCCACAAGGGCTCGGTCGGCCGCTGCCTGACCGCCATCGTCCATATCTGCGACGATGAGGGCAACGAACTGCCGGTAGGCGAATCCGGTACCATCTTCTTTGAAAGCGATGCCAAGTTCGAATATTTCAACGACCCCAAAAAGACCGCTGAAAGCCGCCATGCAAAGGGCTGGACCACGCTTGGCGACATCGGCCGGATCGATGAGGAAGGCTATATCTACCTCACCGACCGCAAGGCCTTCATGATCATTTCCGGCGGCGTCAACATCTACCCGCAGGAAGCCGAGAACGTGCTGATCAACCACCCCAAAGTGGCGGACGTGGCGGTGATCGGCGTGCCCAACGAGGATTTCGGCGAGGAGGTCAAGGCCATTGTCCAGCCCGCCAACTGGGCGGATGTCGGTCCGGCGCTGGAAGCGGAACTGATGGAATATTGCCGGACCCGGCTTTCGGCCATCAAATGCCCGCGTTCGGTCGATTTCGATGAGGAACTGCCGCGTCACCCCACCGGCAAGCTTTACAAGCGTCTGATCCGGGATCGCTACTGGGGCAACCGCGATTCAAAAATCGTCTGATACCGCGCCCAGCCGCAAGAAGCTGGCGTTCACTTGCCCGGGGGGTTGGCGTCAGCCCTCCGGGCGGCTAACGTCACCGCCAGACCGGAACCAATTCACAAAGTACCAATGGAGAAATCCGATGCGCGTCTTCAACAATGTCGCCGAATATGTGGCTGAAAAGGGCAAGGAAATCGGCGTCAGCGACTGGGTCGAAATCGATCAGGCCCGGATCAACCTGTTCGCGGATGCGACTGGCGACCATCAGTGGATTCACGTCGATCCCGAGCGCGCCAAGAAAGAGCTGGGCGCGCCGACCATCGCCCATGGCTACCTCACCCTTTCGCTGCTGCCCTATCTGATGGGCAAGATTTCGACCGTGAAGAGCGCCACCCGCGGCATCAACTATGGCTCGAACAGTGTTCGTTTCACCAACATGGTGCCGGTCAACTCCAGGGTCCGCGCCCGCGTGACCCTGAAGGATGCGACCCCCAAGGCGGGCGGCACCCAGATCACCAATGAAGTGACGATCGAGATCGAAGGCCAGGAGCGCCCTGCTCTTGTCGCGGAAACGCTGTCGCTCATCTACGAATGAGATTTGAGTAATTTTTTCTCCCGGACCGGCCCCCGCGCCGGTCCGGGAGAACCTCATTCTTGCCCTGAAACAATAATCTTTCCGATTCCGGCATCGTCTGGCCGACAAAACGTTCCCGCCACCCTATATTATCAGGGGTAAAGCCATTCACGCCCGGCAGGAGGATGTCCATGACGACCGCTCACCCAATCAGAACCCGTGAAAAACTTGTTCGCAGCGACGCCGAATGGCGCACGCAGCTGACGCCCGAGCAATATACCGTGACCCGCCAGCATGGCACCGAGCGCGCCTTTACCGGCCCCTGGGTCGATGAGAAGCGCAAGGGCACCTTTGTGTGCATCTGCTGCGGCGCGCCGCTTTACAAATCCGACACCAAATATGAATCCGGCAGCGGTTGGCCGAGCTTCTGGGCCCCGATCAGCGAGGCTGCGGTCGACGCGCGCGTCGATACGAGCTTCGGCATGCGCCGGACGGAAATCATCTGCGCCACCTGCGACGCCCATCTAGGCCATGTTTTCCCCGATGGCCCACGCCCGACCGGCGAGCGTTACTGCATGAACGGTGTTGCCCTCGATTTTATCCCCGACGAGTGAGTCCCGATTAAATGAAGCTGACGCCGCCCCGGTCCGCCCCTCTTGTCGAGCGTCGCCCCCACAGCCAGAGCCACCACGGCATCCCCCTTGAGGACAGCTATGCCTGGCTGCGCGACGACAACTGGCGTGAGGTGATGCGCGATCCGGCGGCGTTGAAGCCCGACATCCGCGCAGTTCTTGAGGCCGAAAACGCCTATAGCGACGCCGCTTTCGCGCATATGGCGGATTTCCGCGAAACCCTGTTTCAGGAAATGAAGGGCCGGATCAAGGAAGACGACAGTTCCGTGCCCTCAAAGGATGGCGCGTGGCGCTATTTCTCCCGCTATCTGCCTGGCGCGGAACATCCGCAATTCTGCCGCCTCGATGCGAAAGACGTGGAAACGCTGCTTTTCGACGGCAACTGCGAGGCGCAGGGCCATGCCTATTTCAACATCGGCGCGATGGAACACACGCCGGACCATAGCCGGATCGGCTGGAGCGCGGACACCAACGGCTCTGAATTCTACACGATCCGGGTTCGCGACATCGCCAGCGGCGCCGACCTTCCCGACATTGTTTCAGGTGTCAATCCCGGCCTCGTCTGGGATGCGCAAGGGGCCAGCTTCTTCTATGTCAGCCTTGATGAGGAGCACCGGCCGCTCAAGGTGCTGCGCCATGTGCTTGGCACACCCGTCGAAAGCGATGAACTGATCTTCGAGGAAACGGACAAGGGCTTTTTTCTGGGGATCGGGCTCACCCAGAGTCGCGATTTTATCGTGATCAGCACGCATGATCACACCACCAGCGAATCCTGGGTCATCCCCGCCGGCAAGCCCACAGCCGCGCCCCGCCTGATCGCGGCACGAAAGGTCGGCGTCGAATATGATCTGGACCATGACGCGCCCCGCGCCCGCTTTATCATCCGCACCAATGCGGATGGCGCGGAGGACTTCAAGCTGGTCACGACCCCGGTGGCGACGCCCGGACCCGAGCACTGGCGCAATCTCG